>CAVKUD010000018.1:16905-24168 GCA_963659315.1 Senegalimassilia sp.
ATACCATACTGGATCACATTGATTTTGAAATCAGAGAGAAAGAAAAGATAGCCATAGTAGGGGCAAATGGTACAGGCAAGACCACCCTGCTAAGGCTTATTTCTGGTGAGCTTGAGCTTGACAGGGATGACAAGCGAAACACACAGGGAATCAAGACTTCCAGAAATGTCACCGTGGGTATGCTTAGGCAGAGCAATACAGAGGATGCTTTAAAAAGCATAGAGGAGATACTGCTGGAGGGCTGCCCTGAGAGAGACAGCTTTTCAAAGGAGCGATTTGCCTATGAAATGGAGTATGACAGGCTTTTTACAGGCTTTGGCTTTGAAAAGGCAGACAAGAAGAAGCTCTTTAAGGAGTTTTCAGGAGGGGAGCAGACCAAGATTGGACTAATCAGGCTCCTTCTTGAGAAGCCTGATATACTTTTACTGGATGAGCCTACAAACCATCTGGATATAGAGACTGTGGAGTGGCTTGAAGACTATATGAAAATCTATCCCAAGGCAGTAGTTTTTGTGTCACATGACAGATTTTTTCTGGATCAGGTGGTTACAGCTGTCTACGAGCTTGACAGGAAAAAGCTCAGGCGCTACACAGGAAACTACACCCAGTACAGACAGCAGAAGGCAAAGGATATAAAGCAGCAGACTAAAGCCTACGAGAGACAGCAGGCGGAGCTTAAGAGGCTCAATGAGCTTATAGAAAAGTTCAAGCACAAGCCAAGCAAGGCAAGTTTTGCCAGGTCGAGAAAGTCCATAATAGAGAGAATGGAGCTTATCGAAAAGCCAGAGGCGGAAGCAGGAAGCTTTTTTACAGGAGCCATAGAACCAGAAGTCATAGGACCAAAGTGGGTCTATGAGGCAGACCACCTTAAGATTGGCTATAATGGCAGGGCGATTAAGGAGCTGTCACTTAAGCTTAGAAGAGGGCAGAAAATCGGTATAATCGGTGCAAACGGCACGGGGAAGACTACCTTTTTAAAGACTGTAGCAGGGGAGCTTCCTGCTGTGGATGGAAAGGGAAGCCTTGGCAATAACGTGCTTTTAGCCTACTATGACCAGCAGACAGCCTCAATCCAGTCGGAGGACACAGTGCTTAAGCACTTCCATGATTTGTACCCTGCCATGACGGAAAAAGAGGTTAGAAATACTCTGGGCATGTATTTATTTTCAGGGCAGGATGCAGCGAAAAAGGTGTCAAATCTGTCGGGTGGTGAGAAGGCAAGGCTTATGCTTGCAGAGATTATAACAGGCAGACCTAATCTCATGGTATTGGATGAGCCGACTAATCATATGGATATAAAGGCAAAGGAAACCCTTGAGTCAGCATTTAAGGCATACACAGGCACTATGCTTTTTGTGTCCCATGACAGATATTTTATATCTCAGGTTGCAGATGCAATCCTTGTCTTTGAGGCTGACAGGGTTATGTACTATCCTTTTGGTTATGAGCATTACCTGACTCATTGCAGACGGGATGACGGTGAGGACATCTCCGCCCTGATGGAGGCAGAAAATCAGGCACTGGTTGCTGACTTAAGAGCAGTGCCAAAGCCAGAGAGACACAGGCTTAGGGAGATAAACACCGAGGAAGCCTACATCGACTGGAGGCTCAGACTTGCGGCAGAACCAGTTGAAGCAGCAAGAGAAGAGGTAGACAGACAGCTTTTAATCTGGGATGAGGAAAAGCTTGAAGAGGCTGTAGATAATTGGACTTACGAGTGCCTTAAGTGGTATGACGTATATCTCAGTCTGGCTACAGCAGCCGACTGAGATATATGCTCCGCAAGGATTAAATTTAATGAATTAATTGGAGGATTTGTATGTGGCTTAGCAAATATTTTGTGTACTTTGTGATATTCAGCTGTATGGGCTGGATATACGAGAGCATTTACTGCACACTGAGGGCTGGAAAATGGGAAAACAGGGGCTTTCTATATGGACCACTCTGCCCGATTTACGGAGCTGGCGGTGTGGGAATCACCATAATCTATGACCTGATTGCAGCACACGGCGATGGAGGAGATTTCAAGTGGTGGCAGATTTTTCTGGTGGCATTTTTCGGAAGTATTGTCCTGGAATATGTGACTTCATGGACTCTTGAGAAGCTCTTTCACGCCTACTGGTGGGACTATCATGATAAGCCCCTCAATATAAACGGCAGAGTCTGTTTCTTTTACTCACTGGGCTTTGGTGTGGCAGGACTTCTGGTAATCTACTACATAGCGCCATTTACCAGATGGATGACAGGCTGGATAAGCCCGATTTTGTATGAGTTATTCGGACTTATATTTATGGCACTGGTGGCTATAGACACCACACTTACTGTGTCAGCCCTCACTGATTTCAGCCACAATGTGGTAAATCTTGAGGATTCTCTCAATAAGCGAATGGATGAATTCTTCAACGGAGTATTCGAGAAAAAGGCACAGGCAAGCGAGCTTATCGAGGATAGAAAGCTTGAGGCTGCCCAGGCTGTCGAGGCTGCAAAGCAGACTGCGGAGGCAAGGCGTCTGGCAGAAAAAGCAAGACAGGAGGAGAGAGAACGCCTGTCAAGAGAGAATATCGCACAGCTGGTTGACAGCATGGGCGTACTGAGAAAATCTGCCTTGAAGCGAGTAAAGGGCTACCGCCATCCAAAGGTAGAAAAATCACATATGGAATTCTTCTTCAATGAGCTTGAAGACCGCTTAAACAGACGAAAGAATAAATAATATAAGTAATACTAATAAATAAACTTTATTTATTTTAGTTGACAATAAATGGCAAGTGTGATTAGATGTATTTATCGTCAGATTAGTCAACTGGCAAAATATTAGGGAAAGTGAGGTAATGAACTATGACTAACGTATTATATGAAGTGAAATTTAATTACGTTAAATTTAATGAAGTTTCAGAGAATTGTGTTGTTACCTCGGTTTCGGAGCGTTAGATTCTTTTGCATGTATATTTATTCATGTCAGAGCAGGGCATGGAGCATGAAAGGGAATTAATAATTGTTTGTGGATTACAGACCAAGGCAGGAACATGCCTTGGTCTTTTTTTATCGTGTAAATGAAGTACGATGAGGTAGGATTTTATACGATAATAGAAGTTCACAGCTTCGGAAACGGGGAGAGCTTGAAAGGAGGGCTAGTTTTGAAAAAATTAAGTAGTTACGTCATTCCATACTGGAAGAGCTATCTGTTTGCAACAATATGCTTGTTTTCAGCAATCGGACTTGAGATGCTGTCACCACAGGTCACAAAGATTATAGTAAACGAGGTATTTGTAGGCGGAGATTTTCACAGGTTTGGATGGCTTTTGGCGGCTCTTGTAGCCATAGGTATAGGCAGAGCCTTTGCAGGATACTGGAAGGAATTTACCTTTGACAAAAACAGTCAGATGATAGGAAATACCATGCGTCATGACTTGTATAAGCATATCCAGACCCTGTCTATGGATTACTTTGACAATACCAATACAGGAGAGCTGATGGCTCGTGTTAAGGATGATGTAGACAAGGTTAAGGATGCATTCGGTATGACAGGTATGCTTATCATTCAGATTGCATTTTACATGATATCAGTTATCTATTGTATGTTTATGCTTGACCCACTGCTGACACTTTTACCATTTGCAGTGATGGTCTTTGGTGGAGCCATGAGCTTTTATCTGGAGAAAAAATTCGTGAAGGTTTACTCAGATATAAGTGAGGAAAATGCAGAGCTTACAACAATAGCAGAGGAAAATCTGGCAGGAGTCCGCACTGTAAAGGCATTTGCAAGGGAGCGTTTTGAGATAGAAAAATTCCATAAGCACAATAAGCATTACCGTGACCTCAACATGGAACAGGCAAAGGTGCTGGCGAGGTTTTACCCAATCTACAACTTTATCGGAGCTGTGCTTCCAGTTGTGTGTGCCATGATTGGAGGCTTAAGGGTTATCGGAGGTCAGATGGACTTAGGCTCACTGGTTGCATATGTGGAGTATTCAAGAAACTGTACATGGCCGCTTGATATGCTGGCAGAGCTTGCAAACGAGCTGTCATCATCAGTTGCGTCATATAAGAAGATTAAGAAAATCTTTAACGAGGAGGCAAAGCTTACAGAGGATGATGATGCCAAAAAGCTTCCTGCATTACACGGAGATATTGCTTTTTCACATGTGGATCTGACCCTGGACGGACACGAGATATTAAAGGATATATCATTTGAACTTAACCGTGGCAAAACTCTTGGAATCATGGGAGCCACAGGCTCAGGAAAATCTTCAATCATAAATCTGCTCCAGAGATTTTATGACCCAAACAGCGGAGAGATTACCCTGGATGGCGTAGATATCAGAAATCTTCCTTTGGCACAGGTGCGTACCTGCTGTGCGGTAGTTATGCAGGATGTATTCCTCTTCTCTGATACAATCGCTGAAAACATCATGATGGGCAAGAGAGATGAGATGGATGCAGCCCTGGTAAAGAGTGCAGCCAAGATGGCACAGGCAAGCAGCTTCATCGAGGAGATGGATGAGCAGTATGAGACAGTAATCGGAGAGAAGGGTGTAGGACTTTCCGGAGGGCAGAAGCAGCGAATCAGCATAGCCAGAGCCCTGGCAAAGAAGAGTCCTGTCCTTGTATTTGATGATTCTACATCAGCTCTCGATATGGAGACTGAGCAGGAGATCCAGAAGGTGCTAAAGAGTATCACAGAGTCTTCAAAGATTATTATCGCACATCGTATTTCCGCTGTGCGAAATGCAGACGAGATTATTTACTTACATGAGGGACGTGTGGCAGAGAGAGGAACCCATAGCGAGCTTCTGGCAAAGAAGGGGCTGTACTATGAGACCTATATGGCACAGTACCCAGAACTTAAAAAGGAGGTAGTATAAGATGGCAGTAAACTCCTTTCGTGAAGATGAACAGATGGACGCAAGCGACACAGGCAAGGTTGTCCTCCGTCTGTTTGGATATTTAAGAGATTATAAAAAGGATGTAGTCATTGTACTTATAGCAATGGCTGTTACAGTTGGAATAAGCCTGCTCAATCCGCTTTTGATAGAGGAGGCAATCGACCACTATGTAGCAGATAAGGATATGAATGGACTGTTAAAGCTGGTAGTCTTTGCAGTCGCAATCAACCTGGTCTATGTCGTTATGGTAAAGGTGCGTATCTATGTGATGTCGCTCATATCAAACAATATAATTTTAAAGGTAAGAAATGAAGTATATGAGCACATTCAGACCTTATCCTTCAGCTTTTTCGACAGCAGACCAAATGGAAAGATATTAGCCAGAATAATGGGAGACGTAAACTCCCTTAAGGATGTATTGGCAAAAGCAGTAACCAATATCATTCCAAACACAATCACAATCATCGGTGTAATCGTGATAATGCTGATGAAGGACTGGAGACTGGCACTTGCCGCAATGTGTACTCTGCCATTTATGGCAATAGCGATATATCTGGTAGAAAAGAGCAACCATATCAGATGGCAGGTAGTCCGCAAAAAGGGTTCAAATGTAAACGCATATGTCCACGAGAGCATTGCGGGCATGCGTGTAGTACAGAGCTTAAATGCTCAGGATGAGACAAGGGCACAGTTTGAGGAGCTGACAGATGAACACAGAGACAGCTTCATCTATGCCTGCAGGGTAGCAGACTTATTTTTCCCTGTTATTGACATGTCATGGGGAATTGGAATGATGGTACTCTATCTGGTAGGTGTCAAGATTATCGGAGCACCAGAGGTAACACTGGGATTGTTGGTTGCTTTCGGAACCTATACAGGCATGTTCTGGGAGCCAATCATGAACCTGAGTACATTTTTTAATCAGCTCATCACCAATCTCTCAGCTGCAGAGCGAGTATTCGATATACTGGATACAGAGTCAGACCTGACAGATGAGCCAGATGCCTTTGAGCTTCCAGATATAAAGGGCGAGGTAGCTTTCAATAATGTATCGTTTACATATGATGAGGGCACAGAGAGCGAGACAAAGGTGCTTGACAATGTAAGCTTTACAGCAAAGCCAGGAGAGACAATCGCTCTGGTAGGACCGACAGGAGCAGGAAAGACAACTATTGTAAATCTTATAAGCCGTTTCTATGACATCCAGAAGGGAACGATTACAATAGACGGATATGATTTGAAAAAGGTTACAATGAATTCACTCCGTAAGCAGATGGGAGTTATGACACAGGACAATTTCATTTTCCATGGAACAGTCAGGGAAAATATAGCTTATGGCAAGCTGGATGCAACTGATGAGGAAATCATAAGGGCTGCAAAGGCAGTAGATGCCCATGACTTTATCATGAAGATGGAAAAGGGCTATGACACAGAGCTTAAAGAGCAGGGAGCAGGACTCTCTATCGGACAGAGACAGCTCATAGCCTTTGCCAGAACCATGATATCAGAGCCCAAAATCCTCATACTTGATGAGGCTACATCAAGCATTGATACCCACACAGAGCTTATGGTGCAGAAGGGTATCGAGGCATTGCTCAAGGGACGTACCAGCTTTGTAATAGCCCACAGGCTTTCAACAATCCAGAATGCAGACCGCATCTTTGTGATAGATCAGGGAGGCATCAGGGAGCAGGGAAGTCCTGCTGAGCTTCTGGAGAAGAAGGGGGCTTATTATAAGCTGTATATGGCGCAGTTTGCGGAGATGTAAGAGAAATAATACAATTTCATGCATGTAAAACGTCCTTTCGTGCGAAATGGATTTGATTATATATGAAGTTTAGTTATAATCATAAAAAATCCAAAAGCGGAGGGCGGCATGAGCAGAATTAAAATCAATATTATAAGAGCGCTTGCAACAATGTTTTTATTAGTGCTTTTTGTCTTTGCTTTCACATACCTTAGATTTTTCATCGTAATACTTTTTGCATGTGCGGAAGTAGTTGATTTGATACGGAAAAAATCATGGGGAGTGGCAGAGATTGCCGCGGTTGTGGTGTTATATTTTTCCCTGATGCCAGGTCGGTTTCCATCTATGTTTCAAAATCTTGAGCGTGTGCGTTTTATGATATTGCAAAAGCAGTATGCGATAGAAGTAGAAAATGTAGTAGGCACATATCCTGACGATATGGATTATCAGATAATAGGTGACTGTAATTGGATGTTGACATCGCATGGAAATGTAAACTATAAAAGAAATGGAAACAGTACAATAGTGTTTTTTATGACAGACTATACCAGAGTATCAGGCTATGTGTATTACTCGGATGAGACAGCACGTGGATGGATGGCGGATTGCGCCAGAATTGAAGAGATAAAAGAC
>CAVKUD010000019.1:0-24025 GCA_963659315.1 Senegalimassilia sp.
CTAGTGAAACCATCTTCATTTTTATACCTCGCATTTCAAAATTAATTTGCTTTTTTCAACGAGTTAATTCTAACATTTAAAATTTTTATTTACAATAAATTCGCTATTATTAGCCATATTAAATTATTTACTAAGTTTTATAAGCAGTTCTAATATCTAGTCGTTAAAAATAAATTTCCGCTGAATTCTGTAGCTGATGAAAAACAGCAGTGTATCCACAAGCATTTTTTCGATTGTCTCACCTATTGGGAGCAGGCTGTAGCACAGTGTCACAAGTCCAGCTGACACAAGCATCTGGCACACGCACAATATATAATACTTAACAGCGGTTGCAATTACGGGTTTATCGCTCTTAAATACCACATTTTTGTTGACGAAAAAATTATAGAGGGACGAAAATATCCTTGCCATAATTGTTGCACAAAGTATGTACATTGATATTTTAGGTTTAAGTACCATAACGCAAAGCTTAAACAGGCATATATCAATTAATGTCGCACTGAGTGATGACAGAGCATATTTAATAAAGTTACCCAGAATAACCCTGTATATCTTTACCGAATCCTTAAACGGATTAAAATGTGACGCCGAATTATTATCCAGATAAATTGTCTGTATGGTCACACTCTCAATTGCTATCTTTTTCCTGCTGCATTCAATCAGCATATTCATCTCATACTCATATCGCTCACCGGCAATAGTTGAAAAGTCTTCAAGTAAGGAGTTTGGTATACCTCTTAGTCCAGTCTGCGTGTCATGAAGCTTTATACCATACAGCAGTCTGAATATATTACGTGTTATACTGTTTCCCGCCTTACTCTTAAAAGGCACATCCCTGTCGAATTCTCTCTCTCCTAAAATCAAGGCTGAATCTGTGACAGACATCTTTTCTGATATTTTAAGAACATCCTCCACTGCATGCTGCCCGTCCGCATCCGCTGTGATAATTCCATTGTATGATTTACCATAGCCCTTTTCCATGTAATAGGCTATTGCGTCCTTTAAGGCTCTTCCCTTGCCCTTATTTACTTCATGGGTAACTAAATCACATTGAGCTTTTCCTGCAAGCTCCTCAAAGATGTGCCTGTAGCTTTGACCACTTCCATCATCTACTATAATAATCTTCTCTATCCCATTATTAATAAGCTCCTGCACATAGGAAACCAGCTTATTATCTGGCTCAAGTGCCGGTATCACAACTATAGATTTTCCAGTCATTTGTAAACTCCGTTTTCAAAAGAAGCCGAGTCTTTGACCTACAAAAACTCGACTCTTAATTATTTTTCTGTAATTACTTCTGCTTATAGTTATCCCTATTTACTATTAGTTCTTGAAACTGTGAATAGGAGCAGGAATTCTACCACCACGGTTTATAAAAGCATCACATGAGAATGTATTTACTGGCATGATTGGTGCATAGCCAAATAATCCACCAAACTCAACTGACTCTCCTACGCCTTTTCCTATAACAGGAATAAGACGGCAGGCTGTTGTCTTCTGGTTTACCATGCCAAGTGCCATCTCATCTGCAATGATACCAGAAATTGTAGTAGCCTTTGTATCTCCTGGAATAGCAATCATGTCAAGTCCTACTGAGCATACACAGGTCATGGCTTCAAGCTTCTCAAGTGTGATTGCGCCTGCTTCCACTGCATTAATCATACCCTGATCCTCTGATACTGGTATGAAGGCACCTGATAAGCCACCTACATATGATGAAGCCATAACTCCACCCTTTTTGACCTGGTCATTAAGCATTGCAAGGGCTGCTGTTGTGCCAGGTGCTCCCGCATACTCAAGTCCTATCTCGCAAAGAATGTCTGCAACTGAATCTCCTACAGCAGGAGTTGGTGCAAGTGAAAGATCTACAATACCAAATGGTATTCCAAGTCTCTTTGATGCCTCATGGGCTACCATCTGTCCTACTCGTGTAACCTTAAATGCGGTCTTTTTAATTGTCTCACATAGTACCTCGAAGTTTTCTCCTCTGACTTCCTCAAGGGCACGCTTAACAACACCAGGACCTGATACACCGACATTTATAATTGCATCAGCCTCTGTAACCCCATGGAATGCACCTGCCATAAAAGGATTATCGTCTGGCGCATTACAAAATACCACAAGCTTCATGCAGTCCACAGAATCCCTGTCCTTAGACTCTTCTGCAATCTCAAGAAGGATTTCTCCCATGAGCTTAACTGCATCCATATTTATACCAATCTTTGTAGATGCAAGATTGACAGAGCTGCAAACTCTCTCTGTACGGCAAAGTGCCATCGGAATAGAACGGATAAGCATCTCATCTGCCTTTGTCATTCCTTTGGTAACTAAAGCTGAGTATCCACCAATAAGATTTACTCCGACTGCTTTTGCAGCCCTATCCATTGTGTCCGCAATAGTAGCAAAGTCCTCCGGGCTCTTACATGCAGCCCCACCTACCAGTGCAATTGGTGTAACTGATATTCTCTTATTAACGATTGGAATACCAAATTCCCTTTCAATTGCCTCTCCTGTGGCAGCCAAATCCTTAGCAACTGTTGTAATCTTATTGTATATATTCTCATTAAGCTTCTTTAAATCTGAATCGATACAATCTAACAGGCTAATACCAATTGTAATAGTACGAACATCAAAGTTTTCTTTCTCAACCATCTCGTTGGTTTCAATTACTTCACCGATATTTATCATTATTATTCTCCTTTTTACTGCTTATAAACGATTAGATACGATGCATCATCTCAAAGATTTCTTCTCTCTGACACTTAATAGCAACACCTATCTGCTCGCCAAGTGCATCCAAATCATCTGCAATATCAGCGAACGCTTTCTCTGTAGCGGCAAAATCAACTATCATCATCATGTTAAAAAATCCAGATACAATAGTCTGGGAAATATCTAATACATTAATCTTATTTTCCGAAAGATATGTACATACCTTTGCGATAATTCCTACAGTATCCTTTCCTACAACAGTGATAATAACTTTGTCCCTTGTGTTTTCCATAATAATCTCCTATTCTTTACTATTCTATTCGGATGGCTGGTGATACAGTGTCTCTCTTAGCTACATACATAGGAAAATCCTCCGCCTTATATGGATTATCTCCCATAGTGACCTCAAGCCTTACTGCCTCATATGCCAATTCCTCATAGTTATTTTCCTTACTGAGATGCCCCAGCATAACAGTTTTAAATCTATCATGAAGAAGCTCACATAATAACTGCCCGCTTCTTTCATTTGACAAGTGACCTCTATCGCCAAGAATTCTCTGCTTTAGAGGATATGGATAAGCACCAGTCTGTAACATATGTATATCATGATTTGCCTCCAAAAGCAACGCATCAAGATTTTGCAGTTCATCTACAATCTCCTTGTCATATGTTCCCAGATCTGTTATCACAGCCATTCTCTTTCCATTGTAATCCACCCTGTAAGCCACAGGGTCTGCCGCATCATGGGATATATGCAGCGACTTTAATTTTAGTGTACCTATATCAAATTCTTCACCAGCATTTATAGGATGAAACAGCTCATCATCAATTTTTCCAACTGATTTTACATTTTTTATTGCATCTATTGTTTTTGCAGTAGCATAAATTGGCAGATGGTGTCTCCTTGCCATTACGCCGAGACCTGCTATATGGTCTATATGCTCATGAGTCACCAAAATAGCACTGATGTCATCTGCCTTTAAATCAAACTCAGCCAGACCATTTTCTATTCTTTTTCCACTTATTCCTGCATCTATCAGGACATGCTCATCATCATTTCCTACGCAAATACAGTTACCACTACTACCACTGGCAATACTGCATAATTCTAACATATTAATTCTCTTTCCAGTATAATTCTATCTTGTCTCCATCATGTAACAGTTCTGAGAACTGGGCATTTCTGCCGTTTAATAATGTGGCAATAGCCCTTCCCTGACCTGCCTGTAAGTCAAAGCTTATTCTGTCAAAAATGTCTACAAATATATATTCATCCTTGCCCATAAGCTCTACAGCCTCACCATTTACATGAACAAATATGCTTGTTCCTGTCTTTTGCTCTTCCTCTGGCTGAGCCGAAACCTCTTCTGATTGCGCATTGGCATCCTCTGAAGCTGCCTCTGTCTCCTCCTGGCTGACAGTCTGTCCCTGCTTTGCCCTCTCCTCTGCTTCTAGTGCCGGGGTCTTGGCAAAAGTGACTCTGCTGTCAGAAGCATCCGATGCAGTATTTTTATACGAAGTGCCTGCATCATCTGCCGCATTTGCTTTATCTGTTACATTTGAGTCTTCTGCTGCATTTACATCTTCTGTTGCATTTGAGTTTTCTGCCACATTTACATCTTTTGATACATTTGCAGCCTCTGTCTCATTTGCAGCTTCTGTTGTATTTTCTGCCTCTGTTTCAACTGTTGCATCTGCCTGATAAGCTTCTGCTTCATCCTCTGGCTGTCCATCATAATTATTTCTCTGATCCCTTAAGAGACCATATTCATCTATTGACCATTCAATAGAGAAGTTTTCATATACCAGCGTATCCATAGTTGCTTCTCTGTTGTTAACCAGTATCTCCTGGTCATCATCTATTACAACATCCATAAATTCTGCTATCTGGCTGACTGTATAGAAATTTCTTGTCTCTATGTCATCGCCTTCCTGAATTTCATAATCTGCTGGTTCAAGGCTTCCATTTACCTGAACAAATTTTGGACAGACAACAGTCTTTCCATTAATCTGGAAAGTAAGCTTTGAGGTCTTATATTCCTCCAACTGCCCAACTGTGTATACAGCTGGGGCGCCAGATGTAGATGGTTCAATAGTAATCTCACTGTTTGGCTCAAGTGGAGTGTTGATATTGGCTGGCTTGCCATTCATCCTTACAATAGCCGCCTCTCCAGCCTCTCCTCTTGCAATCCTTGAAGAGCCATTGACTGTGAAATTAATCGGTGTGCCACGCTTTGGAAACAGCTGGTCATTTGGGAAGCCAGCCTGCAAAGCAGCATCTACGATTGTCAGTCTGTTATTATCATATAATTTCAGACGCTCTCCATTGAATCTGACCATGATAAAATTATTCTTCTGCTCATAATAATTGAGACAGATTCCTATTGGTGTTACAAGAAGTGGATCCTTTGCCATCTCCTCCTGCTGGAATACAACCTCACCAAGGACTTCTTCTCCCCTTAAGGCAACTCTCTCCTCAGGAAGTTCAAGCTTCTTGGCAAGATTTTCTGTAAAGCCATGAACCTTGCCACCGCCGCCAACTACGAAGCAGGCACTGACAGTCTCTCCTCCATTTAATTCCTTTATCTTTGTAGCAACCTCAGTTGTAATCTTTTCTACTACAGGAGCAACAATCTCCCATACATCAGATGAAGGTATGGTATGCTCAATGCTCATTATATCCTTGTATGTGACCTCATCATCTACTGTTGATGCCAGCTTAATGCTCTCTGCTGTTTTAAAATCTACCAGATATTGCTGTACAATCACTTCTGTCAGTTCATCTCCTGCGTACGGAATCATGCCGTATGCAACTATGCTTCCATCCCTTGTGATTGAAATATCGCTAGTTCCCGCTCCCACATCCACAAGTGCTATATTAAGCATTCTGTAGTTTTCAGGGATTGCAACATTGATAGCTGCAATAGGCTCCAGTGTCATATTGGCAACTGTCAGTCCTATCTGACCTACAGCAGCATAAAGTCCGTCCACTACATCCTCTGGAAGGAAGGTGACAATAATATCACATCCTATTTTGTTTGCCTTATGGCCTTCTATGCTTATGAAAAGTTCTTCATTTAAGTAATATTTGACAACAGAATATCCTACACAATAAAATTTGTATTTTGTGTCGTTATTCTCTTTTAAGGTCTCCTGGGCTTTTTCAATTCCCAGAAGCTCCAGTGTATGTATGTCCTCTCCTGTTACGACTGCTTCCTCTGCATAGTCGTACTCTACATGTGTAGTAACAGTCTTAAGTACACGACCAGCCGCAGCTATACATACCTCTGTCAGAGGCTGTCCTATCTGCTGTTCAAGCTCAGTCTTTACAACATTAAGAGTTCTTGCAACTCTTCCAATATCATGTATCTGACCATCAAGCATTGCTCGTGTCTCATGTTCTTTGATATACTGTGCTGCGACAACAAACTCATCATCCTCATTCTTATATCCGACTGTTCCTATTACATTTCTGGTTCCTATGTCCAGACCAAATACATTATCCATGAATATTTACTCCTCATTCATAAGTGCCCTGTCAATCTGTTCACAGGCAGCTTCGACACTGCCGTTGTTGTCGATTACCAGAACACAATATTTTCTATACTCTTCTTCGCTTAACTGACTCTTAAAAATATTGTCTATTTTCTCATCTGAGTATCCTCTTGAAGCCTTCAGTCTTTCTCTGCGATTATCTTCACTGGTATATATATACCAAAGCTCATCACAAATTTTATCATAATGCTCCTCAATTAGTAAAGCAGCTTCAAGAACTAATAAGGAAAGTTTTCCACGCTTTTTCTCATATTCCTGCTGTTTGATAACATATTCCTTGACAGCAGGGTGTACTATGCCATTCATAATATCTCTTTTTGTCTTATCTGAAAATATTACTTTTGCAAGTTTTTCTCTGTTAAAGCTTTTATCATTGTTCCAGATGTCCTCATCTATGAATGTCTGTCTGAGACACTTATAGCAATCTGTCCCTGTTTCCATCAATTCATGGGCTATCTCGTCTGCAAGCATGACCCTGACACCCTCTTTTTGGCTCAGATAGGATAATATCTCTGATTTACCCGCACCTACACCACCTGTAATACCTATAAACTTCATAATAACCTAATCTATACCTTTTCTTTGTATGCACCTGTTCATCAGTGTGCATCATACCAGTCATAGCCAGTTTCTGTCCCTACTTCCATAGACACCTTAAGCCTTACTGCATTTTTCATTTCTTCTTCAAGAAGAGCTATAACCTGCTCTTTCTCTGTCTCTAATGTCTCAATCAGCAGCTCATCATGCACCTGCAAAATCAGCTTTGACTTTAAATTATCTCTTATTAACCGATCATGCACCCTAATCATTGCAATCTTTATAATGTCTGCCGCAGTTCCCTGTATAGGAGAATTCATGGCAACTCTCTCTCCAAACTGTCTCTGCATAAAATTGCTTGATGATAGTTCTGGAATAGGACGGATTCTGTTAAATAATGTCTTTATATATCCATCCTTTTTTGCCTGCTCTACAGTATTATCGAGAAAAGCCTTTATCTTTGGATATGTTTGAAAATACTTATCTATAAAATCCTGGGCTTCCTTTCTGCCTATGTTTAAATCCTGCGCCAGCCCAAAAGCACTGATACCATATACAATTCCAAAATTAACAGCCTTTGCATTGCGTCTCTGCAAATCTGTAACCTCGTCAAATGGCACTCCAAACACATGTGAAGCTGTAGTCCTGTGTATGTCCTGTCCATTCTGGAAAGCCTCTATCAGCTTTTCGTCATCTGCCACATGCGCAAGTACCCTGAGTTCAATCTGTGAATAGTCAGAATCCACAAACAGATTACCTTTTGCAGGATGAAAGACCTTTCTAATCATCTTACCCAGCTCAATTCTGATAGGAATATTCTGCAGATTAGGCTCTGTGCTGCTAAGTCTGCCAGTTGCAGTTATTGTCTGGTTAAATGTGGTATGAATTTTCCCTGTCTCATCTATATAATTAGCAAGTCCGTCTGCATATGTCGATTTAAGCTTTGTCAGCTGCCTGTACTCAAGTATATCTGATACTATCGGATAGTCTGCTGCAAGCTTGTCAAGCACATCTGCCGATGTCGAATAGCCAGTCTTTGTTTTCTTGCCATTTGGCATCTTAAGCTTTTCAAAGAGGATAACTCCCAGCTGCTTAGGTGAATTAATGTTAAATTCTTCCCCTGCCGCCTCATATATCTTCTTTTCAAGTTCAACTATAGACACAGACAGCTTATCCCCATATTCTTTCAGTGCATCTCTGTCTATTGCAATCCCCTCTTTCTCCATATCATAGAGCACAAATGCAACAGGCATCTCTATTTCATGGTACAGGGACAGCATCTCCTTTGCCTTGAGTTCCTCAGTCAGCACAGGCATAGACTTCCATGCAATATATACTTCATAGCACAAAGCCTTCATAGCCTTATTGCAGTCCTCATTCAAAGCCTCGAAAGGAGTTTCCTTATCCAGTATTTCCTTCTGTGAAGGAACCATTAAACCAAGATAATCCTTTGCTACACCATCATACGGATACTCGCCAAGTAATGGATTTAAAAGATATGCAGCAATCATCATATCAAAGTATTTTTTCCTGTCCTCAATGCAGATTTCAGGATTGTATATGTGAAGATTAGTTTTAATATCAGGCGATATCCAGGACTTCACATCAAGCTTTTTTAATTTATCATTAATATACTGACTTGTAATCCTGTCATCAGTGAGTATCAGATATATGTCCTCTTCTGAATATGCAATAGCAAGTGCTGCATAATCATTTGTCACAGCCTGGGTAAATAATGACAGCTGACCATCCGGTTCGTCCTTATGAGCTGCACTGCCTGCCCCAGCTACAAATGAAAATGCCACATCTTTGCCCCTTGCCCCTGCAAACACCCTGTTGGCATCCTCTAATTCTGTAATCAGGGTAAAATGCTCCTCAACATTTATCTTAGGGGCAGATACATTAAATCTGCCAAGCAGATTTTTGAATTCAAGACGCTTGCACATGATAAAGGCATCCTCTGTGTACAGGCTGTCTATTGATTCAAGTCTTGCATCCTTAAAATCATACTCTACTGGTGCATCAAGCTTTATAGTAGCAAGCACCTTGCTCATAACTGCCTGCTCCCAGAATTCAACAATATTTTTGCCCGCTCTTGGAGGCTTTATAGTGTCTGCATTATCATGCACAGCCTCTATTGAATGGTACTGGTTTATGAGCGCACTGGCTGTCTTTTCTCCGATTCCAGGTACTCCTGGAATATTATCAGCTGTATCACCCTGAAGTGCCTTTACATCTATAAATTCCTTTGGTGTAACCTGATACTTTTCAATTACATCCTCTGCCTTGTAATTTTCTATCTCTGTACCAGTCTTTTTAGTCTTAGGAATCCTAATCATTACATGGTCTGTTGCCAGCTGGAGTAAATCTCTGTCACCAGAAATAACTGCTACATCCATTCCCTCATTCTCAGCTCTGACAGAAAGGGTTCCCAATATATCATCAGCCTCATAGCCTTCCATTTCCACTATCTTGACGCCCATTTTAGTAAGCATCTCCTTGATTAGTGGGACCTGCTGTCTAAGCTCATCTGCCATTGGCTTTCTGGTACCCTTATATCCATCAAACATCTTATGTCTGAATGTAGGTGCATGAACATCAAATGCCACTGTCAGATAATCAGGCTTTTCCTCTTCCAATATCTTAAACATTATGTTTAAGAATCCATATACCGCATTTGTATGAATTCCCTCTGAATTTGTCAAATCAGGCAATCCAAAAAATGCTCTGTTTAATATACTGTGTCCATCTATCAGAACTAATTTTTTGCTCATAAATACTTTCCTAACCTGCTAATTAAATAGCTCTTGTATATTTTTTGAGGAATTCTGCTTCCTCTGCTGTCAAATATGGTGACACCTTTTTGTAAACCTCAGCATGATAATTATTGAGGTATTTTTTCTCTGCCTCCGTCATCATAGTCGGATCAACTGCATCCAAATCTACAGGAACATATGTGAGGTTTTCAAAATACATAAACTGACCATATTCATTTTTGGTTCCAAGACGGGCAACAAGCTCGTTCTCTGTACGGATACCAAATTTACCCTCCAGGTATACACCTGGTTCATCTGTTGTAATCATACCAGGGAGGATTTCGCTGTCAGCACTTCGTCCAGGATATGCTCTCCAGTGGAAGCTGTTTGGTCCCTCATGTACATTTAATACATAGCCCACTCCGTGGCCTGTTCCATGATTATAATCCATGTCAATATCCCAGAATGGGGCTCTTGCCAGTATGTCAAAGTTTAATCCACAACAGCCCTGTCTGAATCTGGCACTGGCAAGATTAACATTTGAGCGAAGCACACGTGTAAACATGTCTCTCATCTCATCTGTCACCTCTCCAAGTGCAAAGGTTCTTGTGATGTCTGTTGTACCCTCAAGATAATGTCCGCCTGAGTCTACAAGCAGGAAGCTCGCTGGCTTGATTTCCCTGTCAGTCTCTGGTGTGGCTGCGTAATGTACTATTGCACCATGGTCTGCATATCCACATATTGTCTCAAAGCTTAAATCAAGGAAGCCCTCCTGCTGTGCTCTTAAGTCAGCAAGATACTTGGATGCTGAAAGCTCTGTCATGCGGATTTTGCCTACATTGGTCTTAAGCCAGTACATAAATTTGCACATTGCAACCGCATCCTTGAGATGAGCCTTTCTCACGTTTTCAAGCTCTGTCTCATTCTTTACAGCCTTCATAAGTGTTGTTGGGTTTGGGCAGTCTATTACCTTTACATCTTTAGATAGGTTACTGCATATCCTGTAATTGACAATCTTTGTATTCATCATTACAGTCTCATTTTCGGATATTGTCTTAATGTAGTCATAAAAGCTGTCATATGGAGCAGTCTTTACACCATTTGCGTCCAGATAAGCCCCAAGCTCTGGTGTTACTATCTCCTCCTGTAAAAACCATGTACAGCTGTCCTTTGTAAGTGCAAGATATGAAAGCACTACAGGCACATAGCTTATGTCCCCACCTCTTATATTTAAGAGCCAGGCAATATCATATAAGGATGACAGTAAATGAACTGTAGCACCACTTTCATCCATCTTTGCCCTTACATCTTTAAGCTTGTCCTTTATGTCTCTTCCAGTATACTTATTGTCAAATATCATAACTGGAGCCTTTGATAAGGCTGGTCTGTCCTCCCAGATTAAGTCAATCAGATCCTCGTCCACATACAAGCTGCCATTTTTCTTTGCAGCTATATCCTCAAGTCTCCTGCCCCAGGCTCCATTTACAACTCGTCCATCAAAGCCAATGCACTGACCATCCTTAAGGGTATTCTCTATGTATTCATCTACAGTAGGCACGCCCTCCTCACCCATCTTGCGAAGCTCAACACCAGTATCCTCAAGCTGCTTTGCTGCCTGTACAAAATATCTGCCATCTGTCCAGAGTCCAGCCTCTGTCATGGTAATGACTGCTGTTCCTGCTGATCCTGTAAAGCCAGTTATGAATTTACGTGCCTTAAAATGTTCACCTACATACTCAGACTCATGAAAATCTGCTGTTGGCACAATATATATATCTATATTTCTCTTAGCCATCTCGGCTCTTAATTTGTCTAATCTTTCCTTTATCATTATTCTTCACTATCCTTAAATTCAAAAAATTTGGTATCTATCTCTGGGTAAGAACGCTTAAGAGATATTGGCTTTCCAGCACGATTTAAAAAGCAGTGGCTGCTTCTAGCTGTTGTCCTTAATTCTCCAGTCTCCTTATCTGTCATCACATACTCTACTTCCATTTTTACGCCATTGTACTTCACAAGCTTTGTCTGGATTACAACTGTATCGTCAAATCTGACCATGCTGTGATAATCCACAGAAATAGACAAAACAGGACTAATAATCTCCATTTCCTCCATCTGCTTGTAGTTAAGTCCTATCTGGTTCATTAAATCCAGTCTGGCTTCCTCCATCCACTTGACATAATTAGAGTGATGGATTATTCCCATCTGGTCTGTCTCATAATACTTTGCGTGATGCTCGTATGGGCGAATTTTCAGTTCAGCCTCCGGGCCGGCAACCTGAATTTCATTTTTTGCCATATAAATCTCTCCCTTCTACTAACCTATTAAGCCATGTTTTATTATGACACAAGGCATGCCCAAATTCAATCCGACTTTATCCCTATTAATCGACATTTTCCTCATAATATGCTTCTTTGTAATCTGCCTCATCAGCAAATAACTGATATGTGCCATCCAAATATCCCATGTATCCGCAATCTGTTGTATATCCTTTCATACAAATACCTCCTTTTAAGGTTCCCTGTCTTGTTGAAAGGATTATCGCATATAATATGGGTATTAAATCGGACACTTTACCATTTATTTGCCGCCCTGTAGCCTTCACAGTTTCTACACAGATTTTTTGAAGTGCCAACAGGCAGTATACGGCCACAGTACTTGCATCTTAGAATATATTCATTCTTATCCTTTGATAAAAGCTGCATTATTTTTGACTGTGTCATATCTCTCTCATTTTCAAGCCATTCAGAGTCTATAAGCTTGCCAAGCCGCACAGACATCTGATAGTACAAATCCAGCTTTTTATAATAAGATTCCTGCTTCATCAGCTCCTGATATCTCGACCTCTTATCCGGATGCTCCAGAGAAATATCTGCCGTATATGACATACAGTATCTCTTCCACTGGCTTACAAGCTCCCTGTCCTTAATATCCACAGGGCAGGTTATCATCCTATACAGCATATATTTATCATCAAAGTCTGCAATAAATATCCTGTTTCTATAAGCCTCCTTGTATAAAAAAAGCATCTCATCAACATTAATCTTCCTGAATGGCGCAGATGGCACTTCGTCATGCCACAGCCTTATTATAACATCAAGAGGGGCATCCATATTTAAGAGCACCTGTGGAAAGCCTAAGTTTACTACACTTATTTCTTCCTCATTCTGGTCAAACATATTCTTAAGATACTTAAGCTGTTTTTCTCCCATTGCAGTGACATATCCGGCTTCGTGTATACCAAATCTTCCTGCCCTTCCTGCAATCTGTTTTATCTCACTAAGCTCAAGGGGACGCCTTGAAACGCCGTCAAACTTCTCCATCTCAAGGAATACAATACGCTTAACCGGCAGATTAAGTCCCATTCCGATTGCATCTGTTGAGACAACCACTCTTGTCTCACCAGAATTAAACATATTCATCTGTCTTCTTCTGATTTCAGGAGGCAGGCTTCCATATATAACGCTGGAATTAATGCCCTGCTCCTCCAGTCTTCCTGCTATATTCAAAACAGATTTCTTGGAAAATACAATAAAGGCATCCCCATCCTTCACATCTTTCGGGAAGTCAAATGCCTCATCCTCCAATATAAGTTCAGTCTTTCTCTCATACTTATTTATCTCATAAGTATCATTACACAGCTTAATCAAATGTGTTACAACCGCTTCTGCAACAGGACTCATGCAGACATGTATTTCCTTTGCCCTGATTCCCAGTATAGCCCTAGTCCATGAGTGACCCCTGTCATCATCTGCAACCATCTGTGCCTCATCTATTACAGCAATGTCATATTCTTTATCAATATCCAGCATTTCTATGGTGGATGCCGTCACCCTGCTTCCTGCGGTCTCTATACATTCCTGCCCAGTAAGCATGGTACAGGCTACCCCATCATCTGTCATCTTCTCATAGACCTCAAGAGCCAGCAGGCGGAGAGGTCCCAAATATACGCCATTTTCTGCTTTCTTTAATCTCTCCAATGAATTGTAGGTTTTTCCACTGTTTGTTGGTCCAATATGAAGGATAAAATGCCTGTCCATGGCAAGTGCCTCCGGAAACTCCTGTTCAGGTCTCGCCGGCACTAAATCCACAATCTGTCTGGTGAGGTTGTATCTGCGTTTTGCCTCATAGAGTTCCTTAAAATTTTTATTGCATATGGCTCCTGCATTATCCTTTGCAAGCTCCTTTAAATAAGCCTTATCTATAAGTCCGCAGGCATCTTCATCCATCAGCATAAAATCCACCCTTACAAGATGTGGAATTATCTCCTTGTTAAACACCGTCTTTGCCTGCTTTGTTCCTACATAATAGACTAATACAGCCAGTCTTTTCACATCCTGGTGCAGATGATTTAGTGCATTCCTCTCGCTGGGCGAAAATTTAGCTTTCGATATGGATTTTGCCTTTGCATTAAGCCTGTGCATATAGTGGCTGGTCTTTATGTTTCTTGTGCCTGCTCTTTTGGCACATTCCCTGTACTGTTCAGTATAAAATTCTATTAACAGTTTTTTTAATTCTTTATCCATTTATCCCCTTATTCCTCTGATATATTTTCATCTGCAATTTCTTTTTCCTTGTTTCTTCCAGCAATATATTTTTTAATTGTAACAGAAATAATAAATAAAAGCACACAGGCAGCGCTTACCATTGCACCCAATTTCAGTCCTGGGGTCTCGTATTTAAGACTAACCTCATGCTCTCCTTTATCCAGATGCACACTTATAAAGGTGTCCTCAAAATCTTTTATGTCAGTCTTTTTTCCATCCACATACAGGCTCCAGCCCTCTTCACTTGGAATAGAAAAAATAAGTCTTCCAGCTTCCTTCATCTCAATGTGCCCATTTACCGAGGTATCATTATAGCTGTCAAGCTCAAATTTATTCTCGCTCAGCTTTTCATAAGCTGTCTGTACTGCATCATAGTTAAGCTTATATACACTGAAACCAATTTCTTCTGCATTGCTATTTGATATTGTAACCGTCTCGCCAGCCTTGTACTCTCCCAAATCAAACAAATATGTGTGGCTGGTCTTTGAATAGCCTGTTTTCCTGCCCTTATCATCTGAAATAGTAAGGGTATCTGACTCACAATTTATACTTGAGGCATAGTAATAGCCATCCTCTTCAAAAGTAATCTGTGTCTCTCCTGCCTCTACATCCACATTGCACAATTCAGGTGTCAGAGTGTCCTCTTGTGCCCCAAGACTTTTGCCAAGATTATTTATGCTGTATATTTTAGCTCCCGAATCCAGCGTCAGCTTCTCTATTGCGGACTCTTCCATGGTAAAGCCTATCGGCAGACAATATTTGTTCTCATATAAATATAGATTACCACAGCTTCCGACAAGACTCTTAAGTGGGCTTTCCTCAAGGGCACTGTCAGAGACAAAATACCTTACAGAGAGCATGGCAGAGCTTATTGGTGTCGCTCCATTATAGCAATAGAAGTTCTTGCCTCCCTCCATATACAGACTCTGGTAAAAATGGCTGACATTTATATTCATAAGTGATGAAAACTGTGTAGCCGAAGCATAACCATACCTGCTGTCATCATTTTTGGTCAGACGGCCGGTGTCCTCTATGCGGTAAAAGTCATCCGAAGCATTCTCCTTTGCAAGCTCAAGAATTTTCTCATAATCACTCTCATACTTAGTGTACTGCACCCTGCTTGTGGTGTATAAGCCATTACATGCCATATTGATTGTAAGCTCCGCTATCGCCATAAACCATATAAATGACCTAAGATATTTTCTGTTTCCTTTTCCAGTTATCTGAAGCAGTATCAGAAGCAGGCTGTACGCAAGGACAAAAAGTCCCGTTATGAGAAACGAGTAAAAATCCGTAACCTCACTGTCAGTCATTACTGCCCCTGCGATTAAAACCGCTGTGATAAGGGCTGTTGCAATTACTATTTGTACCAGACTGATTCCCTCATGTTCCATAAGGCATCTATAGCCTAAAACCAAAATCAGAAAGCTGAATAAAAACGCCTGTCTGCCTGGCAGTGAATTAGGAAAATGCAGTCCATGCCAGATAAAATCCAGATAATTATTTGAAAAGCTTACCAGCATAAAAATAACCATTGCAAGATATGGCAGCTTTTCCTTTAAAGGAATCCTCCTGTTCATGGCATAGAGAAGCAGAAGCAGGATTGCAAAGGCTCCTGTATACAAATTAGGCCAGTGATTTGCTCCTGTATAATCCGCCGCTGTGGTACACATTCTCGACAGCTCTTCAATTATATTAAAATACCACTTGACAGTCTCTGGAAATTTAATCCCCTCTGAACCGCTGTAGCCCAGTATTATCATTTCGGGCAACATAAGCACAAGACCTGTGCCGCCAGCTAAGAATGAATAATATCCAAATCTGAAAAATGCCTTCCATCTTCCATCTTTTTGATTTACAATCAACACAATAAAATAAAAAACCAAAAAGATACAAATCATAATTGATATATAGTAATTTGAAAATATGGAAAACGCCAGGGTGATGTAGTAGAGGGCAGCCTTTTCTTCCCTGACCAGCTTCTCAAGTCCAAGGATTATAAGGGGTGCCAGCATTACACTGTCCATCCACATAATATTCCAGCTATAGGCAGCCACAAATCCACACAGGGCATATGCTGTAGAAAAAACCAAGGGCATCTTATCATCAGCCTCCAGCCCGAAATGTGACCTGAGATAAATATAAAATGAACTGCCACACAGGGCTATCTTAACTATCATTAAGACAGACATAAACTCGATAACATGATTTTTAGGCGATAATATTACAAGCCAGTTAAAGGGACTCGCAAGATAGTATGCAAAGACAGATATAAAATCTGAGCCAAGTCCAATCTGCCACGAATACATGAGGCTTCCCCCACTTCTTATCTTGGATAAGAGCTGGGTAAAGAAGGGACAGTACTGATGGTACATGTCTATATGAAGCAGGCAGTTATCCCCAAATGGATATACTCCACCCGCAATACATATTCCAATACATATTATAAAAGGCAGTAAAAATGAATACGCTGTTGTTTTTTTACCAGACCTCATTTATTTATCCTCCCAGTCAAACAGATTATAGTACTGCAGGCATTTGTACTTATAGAGCATTTCATTGCGAAGCTCATCATCAGCTTCCATATTCTCCTCTGTTCTGGCAACAGAAATAACAGGATAGTATTCCTCCAGCTCCAGCAGGAAGTTCTGATATGCAGAGGTCTCTACACCTGCATATTTGAGCATATTGGCAGCCAGATAATTTACAGAGGTATCCACATTCTGAGCCGACTCTATATCATAGTTTGCCCATATGAAATACGGAACCATGTATCGGCTCTCGCTTTCCTCCTCAGTAAGATTCAGATAGTCCTTGCCAAGAGTTCTTAAAACAGGGGCTGCCACATTATCACTCGGCTGATGGTCTCCGAAAAAGACGATAATTGTTTTTTCATCCTGATTTTTAAAATAATCTATGAGTTTTTCAAGATTTTTATCTGTAAGGCTTATCAGGGATAAGTACTGATCCACACCACTGTTTCCCACATCAGCAGCACTTATATTGTTTGTAAAATTATCATACTGGTCTGAATATCCGCCATGGTTCTGCATTGTAACATTAAAAATAAAGGCGGGCCTGCCCTCTTCCTTTTGCTCAAAGGTCTTGATTATCATATTAAAGTCAGACTCATCACTCACGTACTGTCTGACAATAGTTCTTGGAATATAGTCATCCACAAAATTCATGTTTTCAAAGCCCAAAAGCGGGTAAACAGTCTCCCTGTTCCAGCCACTACCGTAGTACGGATGCTGGGCATATGTGGCATATCCCAGGTCTGCCAGATAGCTTGCCAGTGAAGGTACCTGACTCTTTATATACTGCTGATAGGGTATACTGCCTGAAGGCAGAAATGCCATGGTATCTCCTGTCAGGAATTCAAACTCAGTATCTGCTGTATTTCCACCACATACAGACACATTCAGATACCCTGACACTGTGTTATCTGCTCCGTTCATCAAGCTGTGAACAAATGGCATATAATCCTCATTTGTCTCAAAGTCTCCAAGCACCTTAAGGTCAGAAAAGGCCTCATCCATTATGACAATAATATTTGGGTAATCCTGACTATCACTGTTTCCGTCCTGTGACTCATCTGCCTGCTCATACTGCTCCAGTATATCCTTAGCAGCATTTGCAGAATATCCACTTGGTTTATCCACAATAACGTAAGCCAGATCCATAGTAAATGTAACCGCAAGACCATTATACTTTGTCATTACAGACGGGGTGAATAAATATGGATACAGATTATTATTTTTCTGAAAATCCTCATTCTGAATTGCCCCACCCAGGAGCACAAGAAGCAGGCACACAAGAATTGCTGCCCCAGCCCTGAATCTGAATTTTATATCCAGCCTGTAATCAATGTATCTGACAGCAAAAATTAAGGCAGCAAAAATAAGCGTAACAAGCACAAGGCGCATACCCGGTGTGTAATCATAGTTATCCGCCACACTTAAGGCAGTATTAATCGAAAATATATCCCATGGGACAAAAGGTGTGGAACGAAACGCCATTACATAATGGTTAACGAGTCCGAAAATCATGGATGCAATTAAGACTATCCTCAGTGACAGCTTCGCCCTTCCTGTCAAAAAATAAATAATCCATGCTATCATTTCAAAAATCATGATATTTAAGAGATGTGCCATGGGTCTGATTTGTTCAAATGGATTTCTGTCGTAAAATTCCATCAGATAAAATGCAATCACAGGCACACAAAAAACTCCGGCTAACTTTATGATTTTTTCTGTTTTCTTATCAGACATGATACCTTATACTTCCTCTATCATTATTATCTAATGAATTTTACCACACAAATATGTAAAAAAAAAGAAGGCTGAAAATCAATTTCAGCCTTTTCCTGTCTGATTAGTAATTGCTAAGAACCAATCTATCCTTGTATACACTATCCAATGTATCAATTATCCGTCTCGCCTGACCATATCTTCTTGGATTTATAGAGATAACCCAGACCTTGTCTGCGCCCTTATACAGCTTTCTCTTAAAAAATGGAATGGTCTTTAAATTCTTTGAAAACGGAATCCTCTCCTCCATAAGAATCATCGCTGTCTTATCCCCGACTCTTGCGTTCGTTGTCCTGCAAAGCTCCACGTCATTATCCTTATATCCTGCTAATTTCTTTGTCATCTATTTATCCCCCACTACTATCTGTATTTCTTTTCCTAATCCGTCTGCAAGCTTCATCAAAAATTCCACACTTGGATTATATTTTCCGCTCTCAAATCTTGAAATATTTGATTTCTTTGTGCCGATAAGCTCCGCAAGATGCTGCTGTGTCATTCCCTCAGCCCTGCGCACCTCTCTTAGCTGTCTTGCAATGCTCTGCTTAGGTGTCTCATAAACTGTATCCATATTTTCTCCTCAAAATCACAAGCTTTAAACTATTTATATGTTATCATATATGATAACTTTAATCAATATAAAAAGAACGAATTTCTTGCTTGCATTCGTTCTTTTTATATGATAATATATCATTTGTTCGAGTGAACGCCGGCATGTCGGAATGGCAGACGATGCAGACTCAAAATCTGTTGGGCGCAAGCCCGTGTGGGTTCAAGTCCCACTGCCGGCACTTTTTCATAAATGTAGGAAAATCAGGCTATCCCTTGAAGTTACTAGGCTTCAAGGGATTTTTCTTTGTCCGTTTTTAAGGATGCAAAAAAACACCGGAGCTTTCGCCCCGGCATTGCCTCCTTCTGTGATAAGATTTGACAGTAATTAACTTTTTATATTTAATATGTTTGTTTATCACGTTTTTCATTATAAACTATTAATTAATCCAGTTCATGCCCAAAATTCGTTGATTTTGACATTTTACCGTGCTAAAATAGTTCAGTTCCGAACCATAATATCTTTTTATCGAGGATTTATTTATGACAAAAAAAGAAATGATTGACAACTTTGCTCAGAGCGTGGAGTCAGAGCGTCTCCGTCTGGGTCTGTCACAAGCTGAAATGGCAGGCGAACTACAGTTGTCCCTCTCTTCTTACAAAAGGATTATAAGTGGTGAAGCAGGAAAGGTAGATATGTATACCCTGTATCTTCTCTGCAATCTGTGCAATAAATTTGCATTTGAAGTAATCGGTGGTGATTCTCCTTTCTTAGATACAGCTGCCAGACTCAGAGATTTAAGCTCTGCACAGCTTCAATTCGTGCATGACATCATTACATTTGAGGTTGATTTCGCAGGTTCAGACAAAAAGCCTGAAAATCCAGTCAATTCTATAGATGACTATATAACAGTTATCACCCTGACAGGTGATATGGAGGATGGAATGATATTTGACTCATTTAATCCCCGCAAGGTATATATGCCTCAGTATAGAAAAATGTTTGGTTCACTCTTAAGTATGGGAATTGAGATTACAAGCAATCATCTCCACCCTGTTTATCACAAGGGCGATATATTGCTAATCAGTAAGACTCCTATTCGGGATGGTGATGTGGGAATGTTCATAAACAAGGAAACAAACCGCACATATATCAGAAAGTTCCACCAGACCTCTCCCTGCACCTTAAAGCCTGTAAATGATTACGGCGAAGCCTTTACTGTAGACAGCAATGACCCCGCCGCAATGAATAAGTGGATTAAATTTGGTAAAGTACTTACCAAGGTTCGCTAAGCTTTTCTTTTTCTACTCTGTAATTTTTAAATCATCAAAGCAATCAAAGGTTGCAAAGTAATCAGCTGGAGTCTCGGCACGGCGAATAAGTTTCACTGAGCCGTCCTCCTGCAGGAGAAGCTCTGCTGATTTAAGCTTTCCATTATAATTATATCCCATTGAAAAACCATGAGCACCAGTATCATGAATCACAAGATAGTCTCCCATGTCGATTTTTGGGAGCTTTCTATCTATTGCAAACTTATCACAATTTTCACACAATGAGCCAGTGACATCATAAATGTGGTCGCAGGCAGCATTCTCTTTTCCAAGGACTGTGATATGGTGGTATGAGCCATACACTGCCGGTCTCATGAGATTTACTGCACACGCATCCACTCCGATATATTCTTTATATATATGCTTCTCATGGATAGCCTTTGTCACAAGACAGCCATATGGTGCCATCATAAATCTGCCCATCTCGCTGTAAATGGCAACATCCCCCATTCCAGCAGGTACAAGCACCTCATCATATACCTTATGAACTCCCTCTCCGATTGCATAAATATCGTTTGGCTCCTGGTCTGGCTTGTAGGCAACACCTACTCCACCAGACAGGTTTACAAATTTAATATCACAGCCTGTCTCTTTTTTAAGCTCAACAACAAGCTCAAAGAGCTGTCTTGCAAGCTCTGGATAATACTCATTTGTAACTGTATTGCTGGCAAGGAAAGCATGCACACCAAAGTATTTTGCCCCCTTTGACTTTAAAATCTTAAATGCTTCAAAAAGCTGGTCCTTTTTCATTCCGTACTTGGAATCTCCTGGGTTATCCATGATTCCATTTGACAGCTCAAAGACTCCGCCCGGATTATATCTGCAGCTTATTGTCTCTGGAATATGTCCGATTGTCTCCTCAAGGAATTCAATATGTGTAAAATCGTCAAGATTTATTATTGCACCAAGTTTGTCTGCATACACAAATTCCTCAGCAGGTGTATCATTTGACGAAAACATAATGTGCTCTCCATCGAAGCCACATGACTTTGACAGCATAAGCTCTGTGTATGACGAGCAGTCACAGCCCATGTCATATTCCTGCAATATCTTAAGCAGATATGGATTAGGAGTTGCCTTTACAGCAAAATACTCTCTGAATCCAGGATTCCATGCAAATGCCTTTTTTACATCCTCTGCATTTTTTCTGATTCCAGCTTCATCATACAGGTGAAATGGTGTAGGGTATGTCTTAACAATTTCTTCTATCTGTTCTTTTGTAACGAATGGTTTTTTCTCCATAACTCTCTCCTTACTTTCTCATAGTAAAGTACTACACGACTAACTTTAAGCTTAATGCTATCAAATATAGGCTGCAAATTCAAGTTTCAAAAAATTTTTCGTTTTTTCCGACAAGTATTTATGCTATAATCATCTTGTATATGTAAATATTTTTGATATTTTGTCGATATCATTGTATATTTATTCAATGTAACACTTATTACTGTACAGGATTATGAGGAAATTATGGATATACAGATTATTCAAAGCTTAGACCAGACTGTGGTAGAAGAACAATTGCAGAAGCGCAGGCTTGCAGCAAACAATGATACAGCTGTAAATGCTTCCGCAAATGCAGCAGCCCAGGAGACAACCACCACCCAGACCTTCAGCGAGGCACTGGAAAACGCTACAAAGGCAACAGCAGCCCTTGCAATTGACGCTTTGGTTGCAGCCAGCAGCTCTGGCGCAGTAAATGTCTCAACGGTTCAGACTTTTTTTGACAGGCACGGTATAAATATCAATCTGTCAGACAACAGCTCGGTTACTGCCGCCCTGACAGCCAATGCCGAGATTTTAAATAATGCTTCAAGCACTGTATCAGATAAGGCTTACACCGTCACATGTCCTGATGAGCTGAATCAGTACTTTGACGAGGCCGCTTCCGCATATGGTGTAGATGCAAAGCTTCTAAAGGCAATCGCCAAACAGGAGTCTAATTTCACCTCAAATGCAGTAAGCTCATCCGGAGCCATAGGCGTAATGCAGCTTATGCCACAGACAGCCCAGTCGCTTGGTGTTACCGACGCATATGACGCACGCCAGAACATAATGGGTGGAGCAAAATACATATCATCCCTCATATCAAAATATGATGGTGATGTTTCTCTTGCCCTTGCTGCTTATAATGCAGGAAGCGGTAATGTAGCAAAATATGGCGGAATTCCACCATTTACTGAGACACAAAATTATGTATCAAGAGTATTGAGTTACTATAATTCATAAACACAAAAAAGGATTAACCTCATCATGGTTAATCCTTTTTTTGCATCATATGTAAAATAATTCACTGCCTAAGTTGCTGCATCTATAGCCATATCCACCTGCTGCACAGTGCCAGCCATTCCATTTTCATAGAGGAATATACCAGACTTTCTTATAACAGCCTTATTTGTATTGTCAGATGAATTAAGTGAAAACTCCGTATCTGCATTTCCAAGACATATAGCCCCTATTCCAGCCTTGCCTAGTGCCACAAGTGAGCTTGTTCCATCTGGATTCATCTGCCATATACGAAGCTTGTCAAAAATCTCGTCAGCCTCATCTATCCAACCATTTCCATCGTCATCATACTGGCTCAAATCAGCAAATCCATTGCCGCTTGCGGTTCCAAAAAGTTCTGAGCCATCATTTATGATTCCATCCCCGTTCTTATCCAGTGCCAGAAATCCGCTTCCTGGTCCCAGCATAGATATGCTTTCCTCTTTTCCATCGCAGTCAAGGTCAAATAAAAATTTCTGGTCAGACACATTGCAGGCATCTGTATCCAGATTAATAACAAGAGGGTCTGTACACCTCTTTGCACCAAAATTAATGACATCCTTTGTAGCAATCTCAAACTTTCTAGACATGGTCAGGCTCACATTAAAGCTTATCTTTCTTCCATCTGCTGTGACAACAGTTCCCTTTGTATCAAAGCTTGTTGTCTCCCTCTCAGAATAATAGTTAAAACTTGTATACTCTCCGCCAACAGTTTCACTTTCGCTATTAGATGTCCTGCTGCTTTGTCCTGTAGAATAGCTTAAGGCATTCTCCTCCTGTGCCCTGCTTTCATCCAGAAAGCTCGTATCAAAATCATCCACTACTTTCTTTCCAAATAATAAGTACAGGAGATAGTTCAGTGTCTGCTGCTGAATCTTTTTAATAGAGTCTATCTGGCTCTGCACATCCACAGTTTTTATCGTCGTATTAGACTTAAAGTTCCCCATCAATCCGCTTAAATCCGACTTCACTGAATCCTTCTCTTCCTGCTCTGCAATCAGGTCCTTGGCTGCTTTTAGCATATCACTCTGTGATGTGTTTTGAGAGAAATTCTCTGCATCAGCCGCAGACACTCCTGAAAAAAATCCATTCCTGTTGTTCCACACTGTAAGCGACTTAGAGCTTATCTTGTTTTCGGAATAGTTTCTACCAGAATTCATCCTGTATGAATCTGATTGTATAATCATGAAATCATCCTTTCTCGTGACTTCACCTGCTATTTCAGCTGCATCCTTTCAAAAGAAATAAAAAGCTTGTCCCTAATTTATATTTGATTTTCTGATCAGTCAAATCATTACACCTTGTATATCGGTACGAAAGTACTTCTTGTTAACCCTTGTTTACCCGGCTGCTATTCTAGTGCAAAAAAATAAACCGACTTTTGGTCGGTTTAGCCTAAATTAGGGTATAAAAAAAGCTGATGACGGGAATTGAACCCGTGACCCCTTCCTTACCAAGGAAGTGCTCT
>CAVKUD010000020.1:0-23878 GCA_963659315.1 Senegalimassilia sp.
GATAAGCACCATCAAAAACGGACAGATAGATTTGGAGCACTTTTATTCTGCCCAGTGCAGTGCTGAGATATTCAGAAAAATTTATAAGGACTATGAGGGCTGCCTCTCAAGAAGCAGACTTATAGATTTTGATGATATGTTGACCTATACATATGAACTGCTGACACAGAGACCTGATATATTGGCCTTCTGGCAGAATAAGTATAAGTATATACTGGTTGATGAGTTTCAGGATATTAACCGCATCCAGTATGAGATAATCAGGCTGCTGGCACTGCCTGAGAACAACCTGTTTATTGTAGGAGATGATGACCAGAGCATATACAGGTTCAGAGGCTCAAAGCCCGAAATTATGCTCAATTTCACAAAGGATTATCCGAATGCAAGGCAGGTGCTCTTAGACACTAACTATAGATGTGGCAGATACATAGTGGAGACGTCCAAAAACTTAATATCATATAATAATGAAAGATTTGACAAGGATATAATACCAGCCAGGACGGATGATACACCAGTAGAATATATTAATTTTGAGAGCAGGAAGGATGAAAATCTGTATCTCATAAGAGAGATAGACAAGCTCATAAAGCAGGGGGCTGCATTTTCTGACATTGCAGTGCTCATGCGTACAAATACCCAGCCGAGGCAGCTTATTGAGCAGCTTATGGAGTACAATCTGCCCTTTAAGACAAAGGACAGGATTCCAAACCTCTATGAGCACTGGATAGCCAGAGATATTTTTACATATTTAAAAATCGCTGCAGGAGGCAGAGACCGCAGGGATTTTTACCAGATTATGAACAGACCAAAGAGGTATCTGAGCAGAAATTCCCTCTGTGAGGAGACGGTTGCTTTTGATGAATGGATAAAGCTCTATGATGAGCAGCCCTGGATTGCAGAGAGAATAGAAAAGCTTGAGTATGACCTTAAGATGCTATCAAGGATGAACCCTTATGCTGCCATAAACTATATCAGAAAGGGTGTGGGCTATGATGATTTCCTCATAGAGTATGCTGAGTACAGGAGCATGAACAAGGATGAATTGTTTGATATATTAGAGGAAATCCAGTCTGGCGCCAAAGGCTACAAGACCTACGAGGAGTGGGATGAGCATATAAGGGCATACACAGAGGAGATAAAGAGGCTTGCAGAGCTTAAGGCAGCAAATCCAAATGCTGTCACAATATCCACCCTCCACAGCGCCAAGGGACTTGAATATGAGCATGTGTTTATACTGGATGTAAATGAGGGGATTATGCCCTACAAGAAGGCTGTTCTGGATAAGGATATAGAGGAGGAGCGCAGGCTCTTTTATGTGGGAATGACCAGGGCAAAGACAAGACTCAGTCTCTATTCGGTCAAATCAATCAATGATAAAAACGCAGCAATATCAAGGTTTATAAACGAGACAAAAGTAAGACATGAAAAAAAGGAACCTAAATAGAGGTTCCTTTTTATGCCTTAATGTGCGGAAAGCTGTTACATCTCGTCAAACATTTCGTCGTCGAGGATTTCGTCAAACTTGTCTGCTGCGATTTCGTATTCATCCTCAGAATCGATATTTTCTATGGATGGAAGTCCCTCTTCATCCTCGAAATATCTATATAAGTACACGTCTCCGTCAGCGTTTTCGTTACCCTTGTCATCTAATGGTACAAGTGCTATATAGTCCTGATTGCCAACCTCAAAGATAGTGAGTATCTTGCACTCTACAGAACCGTCATCCAAATCAAGGGTCACACGGATATTGTCAATTTCGTCCTCTGTAACAGGTGTTACCTTTTCATCCTTTGCCATAAATAACCTCTTTTCATAATGTTTTCAAATTTTTCAGGTAGACATATTATATATTATATGCAGAAATAATTCTATACAAAAACTTTAAAAGCTTGTATAATTATAAATAGTGTAGACAGATAAGGTGGTGCAGCATGAGATATATTATTAAAGAGGGCGATTATGCCAGTCTGGGAGTTGAAAGAAGTGGAAATGACTATACTTTTACCTTTGAGGGCGAAAAAGAGGATGAGTGCTGCATTGTCATTATAGATGAGGATGGGAAGAAAACAGATAAGATTGATGTGCCAGGGAATTTCTGCCTTGGCTCGCTTCGGTCTGTTAAGGTCTGCGGAATCACATCGGAGGCATTTCTATACTATTATGAGATAAACGGTCAGAGGGTTGTAGACCCATATGCAAAAGCCATCGCAGGGCGTGAGATATGGAACGATATATCGAGGAAGGACTGCGATTATGAGATAAATGGCTATGTGGATAATGACAGCTTTGACTGGTCAGATGATGTCGCTCCTGAGATTTTAAAGCAGGATATGATTATGTATAAGCTTCACGTCAGAGGCTTTTCCATGGGGAATGTGTCAAATAAAAAATATTCTGGTACATTTGAGGGAGTGCGGAGCAGGATTAATTATCTGAAAAAGCTTGGGATTACATCCATAGAGTTTATGCCCGTATATGAATTCGAGGAGCTTGATATACCTGTTAAAAGCCAGACCCCTGAATATGCCAGATGGGAAGCTGGTAAGGATGATATAATACAGCCAGAGACTGACAGGGATGAGCCTCTTAAGCTTAATTACTGGGGTTATGGTGCAGGAAACTATTTTGCGGTAAAGGCTTCCTATGCCCATGAGCCACACAGGGCTGCCTGTGAGTTTAAGAGCCTTATAAAAGAACTTCACAGCAATGGTATGGAGTGTATTCTTGAGATGTATTTTCCTGCCACTACTAACCACAATATGATTCTTGACGCCTTAAGATTCTGGGTCAGGGAGTATCATGTGGACGGATTTCACCTGCTTGGAGATAATCTGCCTGTTACAGCTATCGTGCAGGATATTTTATTGAGCAGAACCAAAATCTTTTATACCAATTTTGATGAAAATATTATACCGAATGATAAGAAGTATAAGACTCTCTTTGTATACAAGGACGAGTACCTGTATCCAGCCAGAAAAATCCTAAACCATATGAATGGTTCCATGAATGACTTCTTAGACCAGCAGAGAAAGCAGGGGAGCAGTCTTGGCTATATAAATTATATGACCAATAATAATGGCTTTACCTTGGCAGACCTTTTTATGTATAACGATAAGCATAATGAGGCAAATGGCGAAGGTAATGCTGACGGAAACCAGTGGAACTACAGCAACAATTACGGTGAGGAGGGACCGAGCAGGAAGAAGTTTATCAGAGAGGTGAGAAATCTCAAGTGGAAAAATGCCATGATGATGACCTTTCTTGCACAGGGAGTGCCTCTACTCTGGTCTGGTGATGAAATCAAAAATTCTCAGAAGGGAAACAATAATGCCTACTGTCAGGACAATGAGGTAGGCTGGGTTGACTGGAAAAACGAGAGAAACCATAAAGGAGAGTTTGAGTTTCTGACAAGGCTTATAAATTTCAGAAAGGAGCATCCGATTATATCATTGGGAGAGCCATTTAAGTTCTGCGATTACAAGTCATATGGCTATCCAGATTTGTCCTTTCATGGGGAGAATGCATGGATAACAGGCAGTGAGCTTAACAAGCAGTGTGTAGGCGTAATGTATGCAGGAGACTATTCTCCAGTGCAGGATAAGAAGGATTTTGTCTACATAGGATATAATTTTTATTCCTACAGGGAAAAGCTTGCGCTCCCTAAGATAGGCAAAAAGAAGAAATGGTACCTTGTAGCAGATTCTTCCCAGAAAAAGGAAACATTTTATGATGAGCCTGTCCTGTATGACAATCAGGAATTTGTCACAATGAATCCGCAGGCAATATGTATATTGGTAGGTAAGTAGAATGAAGGCGTGGAAGCATTTTTGTACTATAACAAGACATAAAAATCTGGTGCTGGTTGGCTGCTTTAAAATCGGATTATACAAGCAGGGACTGCTCCATGATTTGTCAAAGTACAGTCCTACAGAGTTTCTTGTGGGCTGTAAGTATTATCAGGGCTATATGAGTCCGAATAATGCAGAGCGAATGGATAAGGGCTATTCATCAGCCTGGCTCCATCACAAGGGCAGAAACAAGCATCATTTGGAATACTGGATAGATTATGATATTCCGTCCTCAGATGGAAGTGGGGATAAGAAGGAACACTCAGGCATGGCTGGCATGAAAATGCCCATTAAATATGTATGTGAGATGTTTATAGACAGGGTTTCTGCATCTAAGAATTATCAGAAGGATAAGTACACCGACAGGAGTGCCCTTGACTATTATAACAAGAGCATTGACCACTATATGATACACAAGGACACAGAGGCAATGATATCATATCTGCTTGAAATGCTTGCTATAAAGGGCGAGAAGGAAACATATTCATATATCAAAAATCAGGTATTAAAGGGAAAGGTTCCTTACGAAAAGGAACCCCTTGATAAGCTAAAGGATGCACTTCATGTCTCCGTGTAAGGGGGCTGTGAAGTGCATTTTTTCCTGTGTAATTGGATGTATAAACTCAAGGCTTGCAGAATGCAGAGCCTGTCTGTTTATGTATTCATAGTCCGGATTGTACAAAAAGTCACCAATCAGAGGGTGTCCTATGTGTTTCATGTGAACACGGATTTGGTGGGTACGTCCGGTTTCAAGCTTGAGCTCAATCAGAGACAGGTCTTTTTCCTTGCTGTAGGACAGGCGCTTGTAGTGGGTGACAGCCCTCTCACCATTTGCCCAGTCTACACATCTTTCTATGGTGGAGTTATCCTTCCTTGCGATAGGAGCATCTACTGTGCCTGCATCCTCTGGAAGTCCCTCTACGATTGCCAGATAGGTGCGTTTTATCTGGCGGGCTGATACCATCTGGCTTAAAATTCCTGCGGACAGGGAATGCTTGGCGATAATCGTAAGTCCTGTGGTGTCCTTGTCTAATCTGTTGATGCACCTGAAGACAAAGCTTTCACCTTTGCTTTTAAAGTAGTAGAGGAGGGCATTGGCAAGGGTATTGTCGTGGTTGTTTATAGATGGATGGATTGGCATGCCTGCAGGCTTGTCAACTACCAGTATGTCCTCGTCCTCATAGACGATTTTAAAATCAAGCTCGACAGGCTCTATATCGCTTGACAGCTCATCTTCCACAAGGCTTATATCAAGTATATCACCCTCATTTAAGCACTCATTTGTGTATGCCCAGACTCCGTTTCGCATTATGCCATTTTCTGTCCGCTTCAGCTGCACCATGACATGATGGCTGAAGCCCTGGCTCTTTAAGAAAAATTCTATTGTACTGTTCTGATCTTTTTCAGTGATTATATATCTTAATTGTCTTTTCATAAAAAATAGTATATCTAATTTCAGAGGGAAAAGCACGAAAAATCTATAATGTCATAATATATAAAATGAACACATTTATGTCACCCTTAACGCTTGAGGAGGAAAGCAAGGTTTTAGCGAAACTAAAGGATAATGATGAGGCGGCCAGGGAAACCCTGATATTACACAATATGAGGCTTGTGGCTCATGTTATAAAAAAATATGCAGTCTCCGAGGAGGATAAGGATGAGCTGCTGTCGATTGGAACGATTGGACTGATAAAAGCTGCCTCTACTTTTAATCCTGATTTTGGCAATAAATTTGCTACTTACGCAATCAGGTGTATTGATAATGAGATACTTATGTATTTTAGGGGGAGAAAAAAGACCAGAGGAGACGTGTCTTTGTATGAACCAATAGGAGTAGATAAAGAGGGAAATCAGATACACTTGATGGATGTTCTGGACGTTGAGGATGAGGATGTGATAGACAAGATAATAAAAAAAGCCCAGCTCAAAAAGGTATCTGACGGAATAGAGGATACCCTGACAGAGAGGGAGCTTTTGATAATAAGACTCAGGTATGGCTTAAATGACACTAAGGCATATACCCAGAAAGAGATCGCAAAAGCCCTTGGCATATCCAGGTCATATGTGTCCAGAATAGAAAAAAAAGCATTGGAGAAATTAAAAAAATTATTAAATTAAAATTTTATGCTGGAAAAAGATAAGTATTGTGGTAATATATACTTATCTTTTTTCTTGCATAGTTCATGCATTTTTCCCAAATGGAACAGGAGAATTAATGTATAGTACAATCAAAACCGCTGTGCTTGAGGGCATTGTGTCTAAGAGTATAGCAATCGAGGTGGATATTAGTACAGGCATGCCTGTCTTTGACATGGTTGGCAACCTGTCCGCCGAAGTAAAGGAAGCAAAGGAGCGTGTCAGAACAGCCCTGCATAATTATGGAATATTACTGCCTGCCAAGAGAATAACTGTCAATATGTGTCCTGCCAATATCAGAAAAAGCGGGACAGGCTTTGACGTGCCCATAGCAGTTGCCCTGCTTGTGTCAATGGGCATGATAGAAGAGGACAGCTGTAAGGATATGGTTTTTGTGGGTGAGCTAAGCTTAAATGGCAGGATTCTGGGATCAAATGGTGTGCTCCCTATTGTCTCAGATGAGTACTCGAGGGGAGTAAAGAAATTCGTAGTCCCAAAGGAAAATGAAAATGAGGCAAGGCTTGTGCCTGGGGCAGAAATTTATGCTTTTGACAATATAGCAAGTCTCATAGCCTTTTTGAAAAAGGAGGAGGAGTACCATTTTGAAGCCTGCAGTGAGGAGGTTAAAAGCAAGGCATATCCTGTAGATTTCGTGGATGTGAATGGTCAGGCTTTTGTCAAGAGAGCCTGTGAGGTAGCTGCCGCAGGCATGCATAACATGCTTCTGGTGGGACCTCCGGGAGCAGGAAAAACGATGATTGCCGAGAGACTTCCCACAATCCTGCCAGCCCTTTCGGAAGAGGAAAAGCTGGAATTGTCAAAGATATACAGTGTGTGTGGACTGCTCAACAACAATTCTGCCCTGCTGTCTGACAGACCCTTCAGAAATCCCCACCATACTGTCACAAGGGCTGGAATAATAGGAGGAGGCATAGATTTAAAGCCAGGTGAAATCTCCCTTGCCCATAATGGAGTTCTGTTTTTGGACGAGCTGACAGAGTTTAACAAGCAGACTATAGAGGTACTCAGGCAGCCTCTTGAGGACCATACCATTAACCTTGTCAGGGGCAGCATGAATGTTGTATATCCAGCTAATTTTCTTCTGCTTGCAGCCATGAATCCCTGCAACTGCGGTTATTATCCAGACATGCAAAAATGCAGGTGTACAGTGCCTGGACTAAGGCGTTACATGGATAAGCTGTCCCAGCCTCTTATAGACAGGATTGACCTGTGTGTGGAAGCATCAGCCTTAAGCTACAGTGAAATCGTGATGAAGGATAAAAACGAAAGCTCAGAGGCTATAAGAAAAAGAGTGGTAAAATGCCATGAGCTGCAACATGCCAGATATGCGGATGAAGCCTTCAGGTTTAACAGCAGACTGCCCGCATCACTTATGGAAAAATACTGTAAGCTAGGGGACAAGGAAAGCAAATATATGGAGAGCCTCTTTAATAAAATGGGTATGACAGGCCGCACCTACCACAAGATAATAAGGGTGGCAAGAACCATAGCAGACCTTGATGGTTCAGAAGACATAAAGCTAAGTCACCTGTCTGAGGCAGTGTGCTACAGGAGCCTGGATAACAAGTACTGGGGAGGTAATATGCTATGAAATATCAGTATTGGCTATCAAATATAAATGGGATTTGGAGCGGAAAAAAATTATTATTCATAAAAAATAATATTTCTGCTGAAGAACTATATTATATAGAAGAAAAAAACTTAAGAAAAATAAGAGGTCTGACAGAAAATGACATAACTGCAATTTTAGAATCCAAAAAGACCTGGGATATTGATGGCTGCTGGAATGAATTAGCTATGGCAGGCTTTGACTTTGTGAGCATAGAGAACGAAGCTTACCCAAGGCGCTTAAGAGAGATAGCAGACCCTCCATATTCCCTCTGCTACAAGGGACAGCTGCCAGAGGATAAGACCTTATCTGTTGCCATTGTGGGAGCCAGAGGGCGGAGTGCATATGGAGAGAGTGTTGCAAAAGAGATAGGAAAAAGGCTGGCTCAAAATGGAGTGAATGTCATAAGCGGCATGGCACGTGGCATAGACAGGGACGGACATATGGGAGCACTGGATGGAGGCGGCGCAACCTATGCAGTACTGGGCTGCGGGGCAGATATGTGCTATCCGAGAGAGAACAGGTTTTTGTATGACAGGATACCAGCTTCTGGCGGTATTATATCCGAATACCCTCTTGGGACAGCACCGCTTCCTGCGTATTTTCCCCAGAGAAACAGGATAATATCAGGGCTTAGCGATGCGACAGTTGTAGTGGAAGCAAGACTTAAGAGCGGGTCTCTTATAACTGCTGATTATGCCTTAGAGCAGGGCAAGGATGTGTATGTGGTGCCAGGGAGAGTGTCAGACCCTCTGAGCCAGGGCTGTAATGCGCTTATCAGGCAGGGTGCGGTGATATTAAATGACCTTGATGAGTTTATAAAAGAGATAGGCATTTCTGAGAAAAATGACTATGTTCAGATGGACTTCAGAAAAAATTTACTTGAAAAACAGGAAGCGTTGGTGTATAGTTTACTCGATTTTTGTCCGATAGGTATCGGGACACTTATGGAGAAGTTACCATATCAATTAAGCGAGCTTCTGATGATTTTAGAGAGTCTTGAGAGCAAGGGGCTGGTCAGGGAAAATATACCCAATTATTTTATCAGAGTAATATAGCTTGCGTAAATTAAGGAGTTTTTTGATGGCAAAGTATCTGGTTATTGTGGAGTCGCCTGCAAAGGTTAAGACAATTAAAAAGTTTTTGGGGAAGAATTATGAGGTAATGGCATCAAACGGACATGTCAGAGACCTGCCAAAGAGTCAGCTGGGAATAGATGTTGACGGAGATTTTGAACCTAAATATATCACCATCCGTGGAAAGGGTGATATACTTGCAAAGCTTAGAAAAGAAGCAAAAAAAGCTGATAAAATATATCTCGCAACTGACCCCGACCGTGAGGGAGAGGCAATTTCATGGCATCTTGTCAATGCCTTAAAGCTGGAGGGTAAAAATGTGAGCCGAATCAGCTTTAATGAGATTACCAAGAATGCTGTAAAGGAGTCGCTTAAGAATCCAAGAGAAATCGACATGGATTTAGTCGACGCCCAGCAGGCAAGAAGAGCCTTAGACAGAATCGTGGGTTACAGAATAAGTCCACTGCTCTGGGCAAAGGTAAAGAGAGGCCTCAGTGCAGGACGAGTTCAGTCTGTTGCGCTTAGAATCGTATGCGACAGGGAGGATGAAATCAATGCTTTCATCCCAGAAGAATACTGGAGCGTAGATGCACTCATAAATGCAGAGGGTGAGAAAAAGCCTGTTCTTGCAAAGCTCTATGCAAAGGGCAAGGACAAGATTGCCATAGCTTCAAAGGAAGAGGTAGATAAAATCCTTGCAGAGATGAAGGATGAGGAGGTTAAAATCCTTGATATTAAAAAGAGTGAGAGAAATAAAAAGGCTCCACTACCATTTACAACCTCTACCTTACAGCAGGAAGCTTCAAAGGCTTTAAATTTCCCTATTTCAAAGACAATGCGTATTGCCCAGCAGCTCTATGAAGGAGTTGACATAAAGGGACAGGGAACTGTTGGTCTTATCACCTACCTGCGTACAGATTCTATCAGAATCTCAGATGAGGCAGATGCTGCTGCAAGAGAGTTTATACATGAGAACTACGGAGATAAATATCTGTCTGAGGGACAGGGGGCTAAAAAGGGCAACCAGAAGATACAGGATGCCCACGAAGCCATAAGACCATCAGATATCAACCGTACACCGTCTGATATCAAGGAGTCTCTCTCAAGAGACCAGTTCAGACTGTATCAGCTTATCTGGAAGCGTTTTGCGGCAAGCAGGATGTCAAATGCTGTATATGAGACCACCACGGTCAATATCGGTGTGGGAGAGTATAAGTTCCATGTGTCAACCTCAAAGGTGGCATTTGATGGATTTGAGCTTGCATACACAGAAGCAGATGATGAAAAGGCAGAGAAACAGGCAGCCTTTAAGTCTATAGATGAGAATACAAAGCTGTCACTTGTGGAGTTTGAGCCAAAGCAGCACTTCACACAGCCACCAGCCCATTATACAGAGGCTTCTCTGGTAAGAACTTTAGAGGAGCTTGGAATAGGCAGACCAAGTACCTATTCTCCAACAATTACAACCATAATTGCAAGAAGATATATCACAAAAGAAAATAAAAATCTATACGTCACAGAAATCGGCGAGGTTGTAAACAATATCATGAAGGAGTCCTTTCCTACAATTGTGGATGAACGCTTTACGGCAAACATGGAGACTCTGCTTGATGGAGTGGCAGAGGGTACTGTCAACTGGAAGACTGTTATAAGGAATTTCTATCCTGACCTGCAGATGGCAGTTGAAAAGGCTGAAAAAGAGCTGGAAAAGGTTACAATTGAGGATGAGGTTACAGATGAGATCTGTGAGGTCTGTGGCAGAAATATGGTTATCAAATACGGACCACACGGCAAGTTCTTAGCCTGCCCAGGTTTCCCAGACTGTCGCAACACAAAGCCGTACTTTGAAAAGATTGGCGTTGCCTGTCCTAAGTGTGGCAAGGATATAGTGCTTAAGAAGACCCGTAAAGGACGTAAATACTATGGCTGTATAGATAATCCAGAATGTGATTTCATGAGCTGGGGACGCCCTGTTGCAGAGAAATGCCCAAGGTGTAACAGCTATATGGTTGTAAAGGGCAATAAGATTGCATGTGCTAATGAGCAGTGCGGATATGTAACTGTTGCTGCGCAAAAACAAGATAACGATTGAATTGTCTGAAAAAACATGCTAGAATAATTGTTGTTACAGAAAAACAATGAAATAATCAGGAGGTAACAGGCGAATGAGCGTTCAGTTGTTAGACAAAACCCGTAAAATTAATAAATTACTTCACAACAACAGTTCGTCCAAGGTTGTTTTCAATGATATTTGTGAGGTGCTGACAGGCATACTTGATTCAGATATCCTCGTTATCAGCAGAAAAGGAAAAGTACTTGGTTCAAGTATCTGCAAGGGTGTAGATGAATTACACGAGCTTATCGTAGACGAGGTAGGCGGCTTTATTGATGCAGAGCTTAATGAGAGACTGCTTGGAATCTTATCTACAAAGGAAAATGTCAATCTTGAGACACTTGGATTTGGTGAGGATTCGAGAAAATATAAGGCAATAATTACACCTATTGATATTGCGGGTGAGAGACTTGGTACCTTGTTTGAGTACAGAAGCGAGAAGGAGTACGATATAGACGATATCATACTTACAGAGTATGGCACTACTGTAGTAGGTCTTGAGATGATGCGTTCTGTAAACGAAGAGAATGCCGAGGAGAACAGAAAGATTCAGATTGTTAAATCTGCTATAAGCACCCTGTCATTTTCAGAGCTTGAAGCCATCATCCATATATTTGATGAGCTTGATGGAAACGAGGGCATACTTGTTGCAAGCAGGATTGCAGACAGTGTTGGAATTACAAGGTCAGTGATTGTCAATGCCCTTAGAAAGTTTGAGAGTGCAGGTGTTATTGAGTCCCGTTCATCAGGAATGAAGGGCACATATATCAAGGTTGTCAATGATGTAGTCTTTGATGAGCTTGACAAAATAAAGAAAAGCAGATAATTTAATACGGCAAGGGATTGTATGAGATAAAAGGACTTACACAGCTAAGTCCTTTTTGTATGCCTTGATATGCCTGCGATTCGCTGGCAGAAGCAATGGCACTATATAGTATTACTGATGTAAAAAAACACAACATCATGTAAAAAGTGGTAAAAAAGTCTTGTGTTTTTTAAGATATAAATTATAATAAAATATTATAGGATTATTAGGTGAAGAATATGGAGGGATAAGATGATAAATTCAACAGCATTTAATTATGTTGATGTGCTTACAAAGGCTGCGGATGCCAGCTGGACAAGAGAATCAGTAATCAACAATAATATTGCGAATGTATCTACAGTTGGATATAAGAGACAGGATATAGATTTCCAGAGTGTCCTGAGAGAAGAGCTTGGAAACTGCAAGCATAAATCACTGGATAATAAGATTAATGAATTGGATATCAGTGATTTGAATGCTCAGATTTACACTGACTCAGCTAATTATTCCTACAGACTTGATGGAAACAATGTAGATATAGACACAGAAAACGTGGAGCTTGCTTCTGAGCAGATTAGATATGATGCTCTTGCAACAAGTATAAATTCAGAGTTTTCAAGGATGAGAGCTGCCTTAGGCAAGTAATACAGGAGGATAAAAATGGGACTTTTTCAGGCGTTTAATATTGCTGCGTCAGGTATGACTGCCCAGAGATTCAGAATGGATATCATATCTGAAAATATTGCAAACATTACTACTACATCCACAGAAGAGGGTGGACCTTACAGGAGAAAAGTGGTTACTTTCGCTGAGAGAGATGTTACACCTTTCAGTCAGGTATATTCAGCATCTAAGAATGCAGCCGTTGGAAACGGAGTCAAGGTATCATCAGTTACAGAGGATTATGATACTGAGTTCGTAAAGGAATATGATCCATCTAATCCGGATGCAGATGCAGATGGTTATGTATCATACCCAAATGTCAACACAGTCACAGAAATGACAAACCTGATTGACGCTACACGTGCCTTTGAGGCAAACTCGACAGCTTTTTCAGCCATCAAGTCAATGGCGGAAAAGGGACTTTCAATCGGTCAATAATATATAGGTCAATAATACATAGGATAGAGGGATATACAGATGGCAATTTCTATTGATGGAATATCAATGAACAATCTGAATAATTTGATTTCGGATTCCTCATTGGTCAAAAATGATAAAACAGATACATTCAGTGATGTTTTATCAGCTATGATGAGTTCAGTTGATGAAACTAATGATTTGCAGAACTCTGCTGAGCAGGAGTCAATCCGTTTTGCACTTGGAGAGGCAGAAAGTTCGCATGATTTGGCTATTGCACAGTCAAAGGCACTGACTGCAATACAGTACACAGTTGCTGTCAGGGACAAGGTAATTGATGCATACAAAGAGATTATGCAAATGCAGATATAAAAGGGGTACGGTTAAATGCCAGAGCAAATTCAAAAGATAATTGATAAGGTCTTGGAATGGTGGAAAAAATTTAATACGAAGCAGAGAGCCCTTATAATCAGCATAACAGCAGTTGTAGTTGTGGCACTGGTTATTCTGGCATATGTTGCGTCAAGACCTACTATGGTACAGCTTATAGCCTGCGAGGATGCTTCCCAGGCATCAGAAGTCAAGACCATACTTGAGGATGCAGGAATATCATATCAGCTTGATAATAGTTTGGTATACAAGGTTGATTCCTCTGATGAGGTAAATGCCGAGATGGCACTTGCACAGGGAAATATCCCAGCACAGAGCTATGATATAAGTAATGTTACAGATGGAAGCTTTTCTACAACAGAGGCTGACAAACAGAAAAAATACCAGGTATATCTGGAAGGTAAGTTTGCAGACCACCTCAAGCAGCTTGATTTTGTAAAAAATGCATCGGTTGATATTGATTTGCCAAATGATGACGGTACAATCCTCTCCAAGGACGAAGAGGGAAGCGCTGCGATTACACTTGATTTGAAGGATTCAATCTCAGAGGATCAGGCTTATGCAATCGCAAGACTTGTTTCTACCCAGCTTGGAAATGATACTACATCAGGCGTTACAATTATTGATACCAAGGGAAATATATTATATTCAGGTACAGATACTGAGACATCAGCAGGACTTGCAAGCTCGCAGCTCAGTTACAAGGACAAGCTTGAAAATCAGGTAAAGGATGAGATTATCCAGACTCTTGAGGACTCAAATGTATTCTCAAACATCCAGGTCGGCATGAACCTGAACGTTGATTTCACATCATCTGAGACAGCAGAGAAAAATTATTCATATCCAGATGGACTTGACCACAGCCTTACAGAGTCAGAATCACTCTATGAGTCAAATGCCACAAATGGTGATGCGGCTGTGCCAGGTACAGATGCAAATGATGGTAATACATATACCACACAGGATAATGCTTATTCTGAGTCGAGTATTACAGATAATGATTACAATTATCTCAATGATGAGAAGATTACAACCACCAAAAACAATGGAGGAAATATTGATTATGCCAATTCCTCAGTCTCTGTAGTGGCTACAAGATACGTTGTATATGACCAGGCTACTATGGAAGCAAACGGTGATTTGGATAACACTACATGGGACCAGTTCAAGCTTGACAATGCTGACCCTGTAAAGGTGACAAATGTAGACCAGGATTTTATTTCCATGGTGGCTACAGCTACTGGATTTGATACAAATAATATTACATTTCTTGTTTACGAGCAGGCAGAATTCGTAGACAAGAGTGGTATGAATATTTCATACAGTGATATTTTCCAGATAGCATTAGCTGTTCTTATTTTTGCACTTCTTGCCTTTGTAGTATTTAGAAGTACAAGGACTGCCAAGGAGGTTGAACCTGAGGTTGAGCTGTCAGTAGAGTCCCTGCTTGATGCTACATCAGATGAGGACGCTCTTGATGATATTGGATATGCTGAGAAGTCTGAGACCAGAATTCTCATTGAAAAATTTGTTGATGAAAATCCGGATGCGGTTGCGCTTTTATTGCGTAACTGGCTGAATGAGGATTGGGAGTAATTATGGCTAACGATTATAGTGGAGTGCAGAAGGCTGCAATACTTTTAATTACATTAGGACCTGAAAAGGCTTCTACGATATTCCAGCACCTTAAGGAAGAAGAGATTGAGGAGCTTACTCTGGAGATTGCCAATACAAGAAGTGTATCTCCGCAGGACAAGGAAGATATATTAAATGAGTTTTATCAGGTGTGTCTGGCTCAGCAGTATATTGCAGAGGGTGGTATCGGATATGCCAAGGAATTGCTTGAAAAGGCTCTTGGAAATGAAAAGGCTCAGGGCGTAATCGCCAAGCTGACGGCGTCGCTTCAGGTTCGTCCATTTGAATTTGTCAGAAAGACAGAGCCTAGTCAGCTCCTTAACTTCATACAGGATGAGCATCCACAGACTATTGCCATGATTCTTTCTTATCTTCCAGCGGCACAGGCATCTATGGTGTTAGGAGCACTGCCAGCTGAGAAGCAGGCGGATGTTGCCAGAAGAATTGCACAGATGGACAGAACATCACCGGATGTTATAAAAGAGGTAGAGAGGGTGCTTGAGCGAAAGCTTGCATCTCTTGTAAACCAGGATTACACAATCGTCGGTGGTATCGATGCTATCGTAAGTATTTTGAACAGTGTAGACAGAACAACAGAGAAGCATATTATGGAATCCCTTGAAATCGAAGAGCCAGAGCTTGCTGATGAAATCCGTAAGAAGATGTTCGTATTCGAGGATATCCTCTTGCTGGACGACAGAGCTATCCAGCGAGTGCTGCGTGATGTTGACAATGCAGACCTTGAGCTTGCTCTTAAGAGCTCAACAGAGGAAGTACAGAATGTTATTTTCAGAAACCTTTCAAAGCGTCTGGCTGCTATGATAAAAGAGGATATGGATTTCATGGGACCTGTTCGTATGAAGGATGTAGAGGAAGCACAGCAGAAGATTGTTGCTATTATCCGTAAGCTTGAGGATTCTGCTGAAATCGTTATTTCACGAGGCGGAGGTGACGATATAGTTGTCTAATTTGGTGAGACAGTACTACGTTGTAGAGCAGAGCAGCAAAGCCAGAATCATAAATTCAAACAGGCAGGTTGAGCTCAGACTGAAAGAGTTAAGCGAGCAGAACCAGAAGGAAGATGATGGATTTGTTGATGGTCTGGTTGCTGATATAGTAGAAGAAACTGGCAAGCAGGAGGATGAGGCAAAAGCAGGCGAGATGCTTGAAGATGCCAAAGCTGAGGCTGACAGGATAATTGCAGAGGCAAATGCAAGTGCAGAGGCTATCCTTGAAGATGCCAAGAATCATGCAGATGAGCTTTTTGAGGAGAAACGTCTTGAGGGTTATAATGATGGCGTAAAGGAAAAGGAAAACGAGCTTATCCGCAGAAAACAGGAGCTTGAAAATGAGATAGCCAATAAAAAGCAGGAACTTGAAGAAGAATATGCCAGATATACAGAAGAGCTTGAAGCAGATATTGTGGATGCAGTTATAAAGGTTTATAACAAGGTATTTGGCATACAGTATGACGACAAGAGACAGATGCTGCTTGCTCTGGTCAAAAATACTGTTTCAAATATTGAAATTGAGAAAAACTTTAAGATAAGGGTCTCTGAAGAAAATTACAGCTTTATGAAAGAAAATCTGGGCGAGCTTAAGAAAAGGGTCGGAGAAGATGTTGAGATTGAAGTTGTAAATGACAATAAGATGAATGATACTGATTGTCAGATAGAGACTAATTTTGGAATTTTTGATTGCGGAATTGATATGGAACTGGATAACCTTGAAAAGGCTATTCGATCACTTTGCAATTAACTAAGGTGGAGATAGAAATTGCTAAAGAAGGCAGAAAAGTATTTAGGGCTGTTAGACGAACAATTTTATAAATGCTTTGGAAAGATTGTAAAGGTTGTTGGACTTACAATTGAATCTGTTGGACCTGAAGCAAGGTTAAATGACATGTGCATGATATATCTCAATGCAGAGAGAACTGAGTTTGTGATGGCAGAGGTCGTAGGCTTCCGTGACTCGAATTTAATTCTGATGCCATTTGACAGCGTAGAGGGCGTTGGAGTTGGATGCGTTGTTGAAAATACGAGGCATCCATTATCTATTTCTGTGGGAGATGAGCTTTTAGGGCACACTTTAGATGGTATCGGCAGAGTGACAGATGGGGATGAGGTTAAGACACAGACCAGCTATTCTGTTGAAGCTATGCCGCCAGACCCTATGGAGAGAATCATTATCCATGAAGTTTTACCTCTTGGAGTCAAGGCAGTTGATGGTCTTATAACAGTAGGAAAAGGGCAGAGAATTGGAATCTTTGCGGGTTCAGGTGTAGGTAAGAGTACACTTATGGGTATGTTCGCCAGAAATACCAAGGCGGACATAAATGTCATAGCCCTTATAGGTGAGCGAGGTCGTGAGGTCAGAGAGTTCATAGAGAGAGACTTAGGACCAGAAGGTATGGCAAGGTCGGTCGTAGTTGTGGCTACATCTGATAAGCCAGCCTTAATCAGAAAGACAGCTGCAATGACAGCTACAGCTATAGCTGAGTACTTCAGAGACCAGGGCAAGGACGTACTCCTTATGATGGATTCCCTTACCCGTTTCTCCATGGCACAGAGAGAGATTGGACTGGCATCGGGTGAGCCTCCTGTTACAAGAGGGTACCCGCCAAGTGTGTATTCTGAGATGCCTAAGCTTTTGGAGCGTGCAGGTACTAACGATAAGGGGTCTATAACAGGCTTGTATACAGTACTTGTAGACGGAGATGACTTTAATGAGCCAATCACTGATACAGCCAGAAGTATCTTGGACGGACATATTATGCTGGATAGAAAGCTGGGACACAAAAACCACTATCCTGCCATAGATGTATTGCAGAGTATATCCCGTGTAATGAGTGCTATAGCCACAAAGGAACATAAGGCTCTTGCAGGAAAGCTTAAGAGTGTTCTTGCTACATATAATGAGGCTGAGGATTTAATAAATATTGGAGCCTACAAATCAGGCTCAAATCCAGACATAGATTATGCGGTTGGAAAAATCAGGAAGATAAATGAGTTTCTGTGCCAGAATACAGATGAAAAGTTTGACTTTGACCAGGAGCTTGAGCTTTTGCAACAGGTGTTTGCAGATTAGAGGATAAACAGATATGGCAAAGTTTATATATAAGATGCAAAATATATTAGATATAAAGATAAAGCTTGAGACTCAGGCGAAAAATGCCTATGGAGTGGCAAACAGCAGGTATCTTGAGGAGCAGGAGAAGCTGCAAAAACTCATGCTCAGAAGACTTGAATATGATAAACGCTTAAAGGAGCTAATGACTGGCAGCATAGATGTTAAAGCTGTCACAAATGCCAGAAATGACGTAAACACAATGAAAACCATAGTCAGACGGCAGATGATGGAGGTTCATAAGGCAGAAAAAGCCCTGGAAGCAGCGAGAAAAGAACTGAACCAGGTTATGATGGAGAGAAAAACTCACGAGAAGCTAAAGGAGCGGGCGTTTGAGAATTTCAAGGAAGAGCTTAAGGCTGAGGAATCAAAGGAAATTGACCAGCTCGTTAGTTTTACATACAATGCGAAATAAAGGAGAAACAGCATGGCTGACAATGAGGAATTAGAAAAGGTAGACAAGAAAAAATTAAAGGAAGAAAAAAAGAGGGCTAAAAAGGAAGCCAAAGAGGCAAAGAAAAAGGCAAAGGCAGACAAGGAAGAACTGGAAGATGAAAATGAGTCATCTGGAAATAAATTTGTCCTTTTTGTTGTCACCCTGCTTGTTATAGTGATATGGCTTGGAATAATTGCTCTTCTTATTAAAACAGATGTGGGAGGCTTTGGTTCTACAGTATTATATCCATATTTAAAGGATGTCAAGTATGTCAACAAAATACTTCCAGATGTGGAGAGTGATGTGGATGTAGACACAGAGCACCAGTTTGATTCGATTGATGATGCTGTAAACAGGATAAAAGAGCTGGAATTGCAGTTAGATGAGGCGAACGCCTCACTTGCAACAGACAGCGAGACAATAGATTCTTTGCAGAGCCAGGTTGATGAATTATCGACCTACAAAGAGGATGAGGCTCAGTTTGAAGAGGAAAAGGAAAAATTCTATGAGGAGGTTGTCTTTTCCGATGAAGCACCCGATATAAGTGAATATAAGACCTATTATGAAAGCATTGAGCCAGATAATGCTGAGGTTTTATATAAACAGGTTGTTGAACAACTTCAGGCCTCTCAGGAGATTTCAGACTATGCGACAACGTATTCGTCTATGAAGCCTAAGGAGGCAGCTGCAATCTTTGACACAATGACAGATAATCTTAGTCTTGTGGCAGATATTTTACAGGCAATGGATGCAGAATCCAGGGCTAATATCTTAGGCAAGATGGACGCAGATACTGCGGCTAAGGTTACAGAAATCATGCAGCCTGATGGAATGTAGCAAAAACAAAATTTAATCTTAAGGAAAGGAGGAGAGACAATGGATGGAGTTAATCTTATTAAACAGGCATTCAGTACTAATGCAGTAAAGACATCTGCCAGTAATTCAAAGCTTATGAATACTAATTCGTCTTTTACTGATTTTATGGGAAAGACATCTGTACAAACTACAGCTGATACTAAGAATAATACAGCCCAGACATCTGGAAACGGATATGAGCAGTACAAGTATACAGAAAAAAATATACAGGCGTCAGATAAGACACCAGATCAGATTAAGATGGATGATGTGGCTCAGAGTGTAGATGATATGAAGGATGAGCTTATATCTACAGTTGCAGAGGATTTGAATGTCAGCGAGGACGATTTGCTTACAGCAATGGAAAATCTTGGACTGGTATGGACTGATTTGCTCAATCAGCAGAATCTGGCAGACGTTGCGGTTGAGTTAAATATATCAGCTGAACCTACAGAATTACTTCTTAATTCAGATTTTCAGAATGCACTCATGGATGTAAACCAGCTGGTGACAGATGCAGCCGCCGAGCTTGGAATGGATGCTGACCAGTTTACAGATATTGTTGCCCAGATGACTCAGGTTGAGCCAGAGGATGCTGCGATGTTTGGCAACATCATTGATAATGCATTAGGTAATGTTCAGCAAAAGCCAGAAGAAGATAATGCAGTAAATTTCGTAAGCGATGCAGAAAGTGATGCTGTTTCGGAGGCAGAGCCAGACCAGACGTCAGAGCCAGTTAAATTGACTGTAGATGACACAGCAGGCTATAACCAGCAGGAGACAGAGACTTCCGAAGAATTTTCAAATTCTGACAGTAACGATGACAGAACTGGAAGAGAGAGCCTTGGTGCAGAAAGAAATACTGGTGAAGTTTTGGTGGCACAGGATTCAGGCATAAATGTACTGGCAGACTTAGATGTTGACACAGTAAACCCTGAACCAGAAGCGTATGTATCGACAGATACAGCAGAGCTTATTAACCAGGTGGTTGACAATATCAAGCTCAATGTATCACAGGAGACCACATCGATTGAGATGCAGCTTAACCCTGAGAATCTTGGCAAGGTCTATGTACATCTGTCATCAAAGGAAGGCACAGTAAACGCCCAGTTTACTGCTACAAATGAAGTAGTCAGGGAAGCTCTTGAGGCACAGGTTGCTGCTTTGAAGGAAAACTTAAACCAGGCTGGTGTAAAGGTTGATGCAGTAGAAGTTACTGTTTCATCCCATGAGTTTGAGAGAAATCTCGAGCAGGATCAGTCAAGAGAAGAGCAGGAAGGCGAGTATCAGGAAGCCGCTGCCAAGCAGAGAAGAAGAAATATCAATATGTCTTCGCTGGATGAACTTGAAGGTCTTATGACTGAAGAAGAATCTCTCGTAGCACAGATGATGAGAGATAATGGCAATTCAGTCGATATGACTGTATAATAATTAAAGGAAAGGAGTAATTTATGGCAATTATAGCTAAGGTAGATAATGGCAAGATTGATTCGTCTGTTTCAACTGATAAGGCTACAGCAAAGAATACCAATACCAATATTGGAAGCTCTACACTTGGATATGATGAGTTCCTTAAGCTTCTGACAGCAGAAATGCAGTATCAGGATCCACTTGAGCCTACATCAAATACTGACTATGTGGCACAGATGGCTACATTCTCACAGCTTGAAGCAACATTATCAATGAAGGATTCACTTACCACATCATCAGACAACACTATTAAGGCTATGGCTAACCAGCTTGTTGGACAGGAGGTTGTGGTTGAGGATGATGAGTCTTCAACTGGATATGCAGATGGTATTGTCGACTATGTTATGTATGAGGATGGAGAAATCTATCTATCAATTAATGATAAGCTTTATTCAATCGACAAGCTTGACACAATTTCCACAAAGGATTATTATGAGGCAGTTGTTTCAGCAAATACATTACACAGCATGATAACAGCTTTACCTTCTATCAGCGATATTACATATTCGTATAAGAAGGCAGTCGAGCAGATAAGAGAGCTGTATGATGGATTTACAGATTATCAGAAGAAATATGTAAGTGATGATGATTTGAATACTCTTAAGCAGTATGAGTCTAAGATGGACGAGCTTGAGAAGCTTGAAAAGAAGGATGAGACTGATGAGAGCGACAGCACTGAGGGCACAGAAGGAACTGGAAGCACAGATAGTGAAGGCACTACTGACAGCACAGAAGGAACCGAAAGCACAGACAGTGAGGGAAGTACTGAGACTGAATAACATATGGCTGTACATTATGGAGGCGTTACTGTATGGAAAAAATAACAAATCAGTTTTCTTCCATTGAACAGGTTACAAGTCAATATCTGAATAATAAGACGGTTAATAATACTTCTCAGAGCAGTGATGTATCTTTCGAGGATGTCTTACGACAGACAGCCCTTGAAAAAGAGACAGGACTTAAGTTTTCCAAGCATGCATCAATGAGGCTTAATGAGAGAGACATTACCCTGACACAAAATCAGAGCGCAAGACTTGAAAATGGTGTAGATGCTGCAAGCAAAAAAGGAATAAATGATTCTTTGGTTCTTGTAGACAATCTGGCATTTATTGTCAATGTACCAAACAAGACAGTTGTGACAGCAATGGATCAAACAGAAACAAATAGCAATGTATTTACAAATATTGATGGCGCAGTAATTATGTAGCTGGACCTTATGGAAGCTATCATTTCTGACTGACAGATGAAATGATAAACTGCGTCGTCCGGGTAAGGAGGACAATTAATTATGATGAGATCACTTTACTCTGCTGTGTCCGGACTTAAGACACATCAGACAAAGATGGACGTTATTGGTAACAATATCGCCAACGTTAACACAGAGGCATTCAAGGCTTCTTCGGTTAGATTTAGTGAAATTATGTACCAGACAACTTCTTCAGCTTCTTCAGGAAACGGAGCTGCAGGAACTGGTGGTAAGAACGCAAAGCAGATTGGTCTTGGTGTAACAACAGGTTCTACAACAGTATCAATCACAACATCAGGCTCTGCTGAGACAACAGGCAACCCATTTGACTTAAAGCTTACAGACAAGAACTCTACAAACTTCTTCGTAGTAAGTGATGGAACAAGCACATTCTTTACAAGAGCCGGAGATTTCTATGTAGATGGAAACGGCTACTTATGTATGAGCTCTACAGGCTACACATTACAGGGATGGCAGGTAGATGCAAACGGTAATGTAATCGTTGATTCGGTTTCTCCGCTTCAGGTTATGTCGCCACAGAACCAGACATCGGCACCTGAGTCAACAACACTTGCCTATGTATCTGGAATCATTGATAAGAATGACTCAAATGCCAATGATGATGCTGTGGGAAGAACAATCACACTTGGTCTGTTTGATGATTTGGGATATAAGTATACAGCTAAATTCAATATCACAAAAAATGCCGCTGATGGTGAGTATTCTGTTAAGCTTACAGACATCCTTTCATCTGGAACAAGTACAACAGCAAAATCTATCTTTGAGCTGGATTCAGATGGCAACTTTGTTACAACAGATGCTAATGGTAATACAGGAGATGTTGTATACAACGGAAGAGCCTACAATCTGGATGATTTATTCAATGAGGCAACACTTAAGTTTAATGAGACAGATGGTACATTCAGTTATATTAACAATGCAAACACACCTGCCGCAGATGCTGCCACCAACAAAGAGGTAACACTTAATCTTGGACTCCTCCGTACAGAGGATACAGTCAATGCGGCTACACCAGAGAGTAATTTCTCAAACATCACAATGGATTGGAGTGCAGCCCGCAACTACAATAACAGTGGTACATCTACTATTGCAGCTACTAACGGAAACGTCCAGGGTCTTGGAACTGGAAAAGCTCTTGGAGCATTGACAGGTATTTCTATAAATGGAGATGGAACAATCTACGGTTCATATGATAATGGAAATACTGTATGCCTTGGTCAGATTGCAGTTGCACAGTTTGCAAACGCATCTGGTCTTGAAAAGGTAGGAGAGAACTGCTACCAGACAACACTTAACTCAGGTGAGTTCGATGGAGTCGGAGTCGCAATTGATGCTGACGGAAGCTCGATGGAATCTGGAGTACTTGAGATGTCAAACGTTGATTTGTCAGGTCAGTTTACAGATATGATTATCACACAGAGAGGCTTCCAGGCCAACTCAAGAGTAATCACTACATCAGATACACTGCTTGAGGAACTTATCAATCTTAAGAGATAATAATGGATATTTGGGGGTACAGTAAAGGCTGTTCCCCCAACATTTTGTATAATTAATAACTTTTTTCGACTTTTTTGTGCAAAGTAAGTAGACAAGTATAACAAAGTTTTGTAAAATTAGATATAGAAAATTTAGAAAAGGGAAGGTGTACATTGTGGATATAGCTTCACTTGCCGGCGTCATCGTCGGAGCAGTAATGGTTGTCTTCGGAATTCTTTCCAGTGGTGGAAATATTGTAAATGATTTCGTAGACGCCCCATCAATACTTATTACAATCGGAGGATCTTTAAGTTCGGTTATAGCCGGTAACAAGCTTGCTGACTTTATAAATGGACTTAAATCTTTTTCATTGCCATTTAAGGACAATACTAAGGATCCGTCTGAGACGATTAAGACTATAATTGATCTTTCTAACGTAGGACGTAAGGAAGGTCTTCTTGCATTGGAAGAAGCGGCAGGCGACATAGAGGATGAGTTCCTCAAAAAAGGAATAATGCTTGTTGTAGACGGT
>CAVKUD010000021.1:0-22767 GCA_963659315.1 Senegalimassilia sp.
CGCCGCCCTCTCACGGCGGAAACACGGGTTCGATTCCCGTACGGACTGCTCACTGTAAATTAATACAGCCCAACCCGAAAGAACACTGACTTGGTCAGTGTTCTTTTTTGCGCATAAATATGTAAAATGGGACATTGGGGGTAGTGAGGTATGTTGCACAGGATATAGCTTATTATTTGTTCCGAGTTACGAACATAAGATTTTCTAAGTGTTCTGATATAAGTTGTGGCATATCGACGCAATCACTCGATATTCGCCATCCGTGGCTCAGGTCTCGCTCTCGGCAACGTCCTGTTGCCGAGTTGCTGGATTATGTGCAGAACATTAAGAAAATCTAATGTTCTTCACAGTCACAAATAACAAGCTATATCCTGAGCAACATGCCAATCTAGGCTTGTAATGTCCCATTTATATAGGTTATCATGTCACTGTAATTAAAAAAGAACATCTGATTTGAAAAGTCAAAGGATATACAAAATATAAATATCGATAAAAGATTGAAATCCGAGATAAGAATTAAAAGATGAAAATGTAAATTACAAATTAATGAAATAGAAATTAGTCACGGAGGTTCACATGCCAGACAACAAATACACTAAATGGGTTGCTTGCTGGGGCAACGCCACATCAATCACAGACCAGAAAGCCGCAATGTATGCAAAAGACATCACCTTAAGGTATCCGATACGCATGGTATTTAGTGGAAGCAGGCTCAGATTTCGTTTCTCTAATGTGACAGGCACAGAGCCAGTCACATTAACTAAGTGCTATGCAGAAAAGACACCGATTAGCTTTGATGGAATGGAATCAGTCACAATCGAGCCTGGCAGGGAGGTGACAAGTGATGAAATCGCCTTTGATGTCAAGGCTGGCTCAGATATTAATGTGAGCATATATCTGGGAGAGGTAACACAGATGAATGCAGGAGTTCTTATCACAGGTCCCCTTTCCAGAGGTTATTATGCCTATGGAGATTATGCGCTGGCAGATGAACTCCCGGATGATTACACAAGGAGTACTAACTGGTTTTATTTTCTCAATACAGTTGATGTGTTTACACAGGAAGACAACCACGCCTTTATATGCTATGGAGATTCCATTACAGCCCAGTCCTGGCCTGATTATCTGGCAATAAAACTCTGGGAGCAGAATATCAGAAATGTTTCCATAATCAGAAGGGCTGTGAGCGGTACGAGGATTTTACGCCAGTATGACTGTATAACATATGCTGCATATGGGCTGAAGGGAGAGACACGTTTCCCAGTCGAGATGAATGTGGCAGGAGCGGATGCTGTGCTTATACAGCATGGCATAAATGATATTATCCATCCTGTAGGGGTGGAGGTGAACAAATTCAGACCATGGTCAGATATGCCAACCGCAACAGACTTGATAGAGGCTGTAACGGATATATACATAAAGCCTGCCAGGGAGCTGGGCTATAAGGTATATGGTGGCACACTTCTGCCTATATATGGCTGGCGCACTTATGCCCAGTTCAGGGAGGATGTGAAAAACGAATATAATGAGTGGATTAGGAAAACAGACCTGTTTGACGCCTGCATTGATTTTGATGCCGCTGTCCGTGATGCAAAACAACCAGAAGCCTTTGCAGAGGGCAATGACAGTGGCGACCATCTTCATCCAAGTGAGAGAGGATATGAGCTTATGGCAGAGGCTGTGCAGGCAGCTCTGTTTGAGTAAGGCAGCTTAATAGGCAGAAATCTGTAAAAAATACAGAAAACCTGCCACTGGCAGCTTTTCTGCATACTAAGGCATAATAAAACCGCTATGGCAGAAATAAATCTGCCATAGCGGTTTTCTGTATTGGGAATATTAAAATCTATATAGAGTGTCCTCCGCCAGAATGACCTCCTCCTCCGGAGTGACCACCGCCACCACCAGAATGACCGCCACTGCTACTGCTGCTTGAGACAGGAGGGCTGTAGGTTCTTGTCTGGTTTATGAACTTGCTTGAAGGGTTATTAACCGTCACATTTGTAAAGGTACCGCTCAGAAGCTGACTGTTTGAAGGCTTCTGCTGTTTGGATACAGCCATTACTATAATGTAGTTAAAAAGCATGGCAAGTACAACAGCTAAGACAGCATTGGATATATACTTCATAGGCTGTGAAATCCTGCCGCCATCAAGCAGGGTATATACCTGATCCAGAGTCTTGTATGCACATGTGTAGTAATCATAACCATGGTCACTTGTGGCATATATGTAAGTGTTATCACAGATGACCGTACATCTGGAATTTCCTATAACTCTTTTGGCGTGTCCCTCACATGCCAGATAAATCTTGTTCAAATCCCTGTCTATTACAAAAACCACACCGTTAGCACCGCTTCCGAACAAGTCTTCATAGGTTCCCACTGCGTAATCCTCAGATGAACGGTAATTGTGGCTTGTAGTTGTTGCCACTAGCACATTGCCATACTCTGTGATTTTTTTCATAAGCTCTGTGAGGTCAGCCTCCTCATCAGCTGTGAAAAAGTCAGCGTCATCCTCGATTACAAGCCTGTAGCCAGTGTTTTTGTTGGTGGCTGAAGTGTCTGCAAATACAGGTGAGACACTGCATAAAATGAGTATTGCGGCTGCAAATGCCATGCAGACAGCCTTTATCCTGTGTGTAAGTTTATTATGCACGGTCATCACCTCCCTTGTGGTTAAACTGTGGCAGTTCTCTTGTCGCTAAGACATTGTATGCAGTGATAATCTCTGTTAATGTCACAAAATCAGATGCAGTGAGCAATATACATGTCAGATAGTACCACATATCACGGACTGGCTTAAAGAGTGCGACTCCCACAAAGAGCACCAGAGAAATAATGAGGAATACAGGGCCAGTATACTTCTTGTTTTTTGCCTCGATTTTTCTCAGCTGCATAAAGTAGATAATGCCTGTAATCACGGATATTATTCCAGTGACTACCAGGGAGGTCATCGGTGTAGGTGTAAAAAGCAGGCACAGCAGGAGAAAAATTGGCAAGGCTAAAAGGAATGAGCCTCTGACGAATTTTTTCTCATCAACTGGCAAATCAGCCACCACTTTGCCAGTCTGTCCGTTTACAGTGGCATATGCAACACGGTCTCCGTTTCGGTATGACATAAACCATACAGGAAACATAGCGTAATCAACTGCTTCAAATTTGGTGGTGTAGCCGTTAGCTCCGCTATGGCGCTTTGGCACATTGCTGGTATTTAGTGTCTTATCCAGTGCATCCACAGTGCTTGCGAGCATATCTGGTTCAGCCATAAATGAGGCAAACTGTGGCGTACCTGTTATCTGATTCTGGGTTGCTGTCTCAGCAATCTCTACTGCCTGTGGCTTGTACTTATCAGGTGATACATCAGCTGTATCTGCGTAGAAGCCGCTTAAGTAGGCAGGGGTAAATGCCTTCATCCCTTTTACATCATAAGGGGCTAAGGCCTCGCTTATATTGTCCTCAAAAGATGATGAGGCATCAAAGGATATTCCCTTGTAGTATGCATCCAGATTTCCAGAAAGCTCATAGTGGTCTGACACCAGATAGTCACCAGAGCGGTGCTCCTTTTTCCCCTGAAAGGAGAAAGGCCCCTTCTGGGTGATATAGTATGTCCAGTAAGGCATATATATGCCACGGAAGCTGTCTATACATTTAGGATCCTTAAGCTCCTTTGGTGCAAAAATAGCTTTTTTCATAAGGTCTGAGTAGGCCTGCTTACAGTCATCCTTTGTCTTTTTAAATGGAATAATGTAATTAGGTCTGTTTTCTTTCTGGATACGGCTGTGAAGTATTGTTGAGGCTCCGCAGAAGCTGCAGAAGCCAGCAGCAGTATCATCTGTACTCAGGATTTCGCCGCCGCATTGTGGACAGACAAAGATTGTAGCATCAAAGTCTTTTACTTCGATGCCATCCGAATCCTTCTTGTCAAAGCTGTAAGGGTCGAAATAACTGTCACAGTATTCACAGCGCATTTTTTGTGATGCAATATCAAATTTGACATTGGCACCGCAATTTTGGCATGCAATCATTTTCTAATCCTCCTATTTGTTTTTATTCCCTTTTTTCATATGCATATCAGCAGAATGGAAAAGCTCTTTCCATATTGCCGGGTGGAACAATATCAGCAGCGGGAAGAGCTCAAGTCTTCCTGCTAACATATCAAACATCAGCACGTACTTGGTCAGTGGATGGAAAAATCCAAAGTTACAGGTCGGACCTACAAGTGACAGTCCAGGACCTATATTGTTAATAGTTGCAAGTACGGCGGTGAAATTGGTGGTAAAATCATATCCCTCAAGGGATACAAGAACCACTGAAATCACAAAGATTGCAACAAAGGTAGTGAAATACACGTTTATAGAGCGCACCACATCATGGTCAACAGGCTTTCCATCAAACTGTATCTTGCGGACACTCTTTGGGTGAATGTAAGAGTGCAGTTCTTTTCTCAAGTTCTTAAAAACTATTACGATACGTGAAACCTTGATACCACCGCCTGTACTTCCGGCACATGCTCCGCAGAGCATAAGCAGAATCAGGATAGTTTTTGACAGCTCAGGCCATGTATCAAAGTCTGCTGTAGAAAATCCCGTTGTAGTGATGATTGATGCCACCTGGAATGATGCCTGGGTTAAAGCATCAAAGGCGCTGGCGCATGTCTGCAGTATGTTTATAAAAATAATAGCGATGGAAGCAAAGACTATTATAAAGTAGTATTTGACCTCCTCTACCTTAAGTGCCTGCTTTAAGCTGCCGAAAAACAGCAGATAGTAAGCATTAAAATTCACACCAAAAAGCAGCATAAAGATTGTTACCACCCACTGAATATATGAGCTGTAGCTTGTCATGCTGTCATTTTTTATACCAAAGCCTCCGGTACCGGCGGTTCCAAAAGCGGTTGTGATTGAATCAAACAGGGACATTCTGCCAGCCAAAAGCAGTACAATCTCAAGAATTGTCATGCCAAAATATATGACATAGAGGATTCTTGCTGTGTATTTCAGCTTTGGAACCAGCTTGCCCACAGATGGACCAGGGCTTTCTGCACGCATGAGATTGACATGGCTGCCACCGCTCATAGGGATGACTGCCAGTAAGAATACCAGCACACCCATTCCGCCAATCCAGTGGGTGAAGCTCCTCCAGAAGAGCATACAGTGGGATAAGCCCTCTACATTGCTAAGGATACTTGCTCCTGTTGTTGTAAAACCAGATATAACTTCAAAAAGTGCATCTGTAAAATCTGGAATCTCCCCTGAAAAAACAAAGGGAAGAGCACCAAATATTGAGAGGATTATCCAGCTTAGAGCTGTAGTGATACATCCCTCTTTTAAATAAATAGTAGTGTTAGTAGGCTTTTTTGCCGAAAAGGCAAAGCCTATAATCATGCAGAGGAGTGCGGTGCATAAAATAGCCATACCGCTTTTCTCCCTGTATATTCCGGCGACAATACAAGGAAACATGAGAAGCAGGGCTTCAAGCTTCAATACATATCCCAGAATATATCTGACCATCGAAGTATTCATTGCTTCCTCCTATTATGCTAAGATATCCTGGATGTCTGTAAATCCAGCATGTTTTGTAATAATCATAACTGTGTCACCCTTCTGGATGTAATCATGTCCGCCAGGGATAATTATCTGACCGTTACGGGAGATAAAGGCTATGAGCAGCTCGTCCTTAAGCTTTATGTCCTTAAGCAGGATGTTTGTCACAGCCGAGTCATCCTTTATATCGAATTCCACAGCCTCAACACGGTTGTCATACATATGGTAGAGGGTCTCAATATTGCTGCCCCTTGATGCGTTTTTAGCACGGACATATGCGATTATGGATTCCGCCGCAATATGCTTTGGATAGACGACACTTCCCAGGTCAAGTGAATTGATTACCTCTGTGAAGCCGATTCTGTTTATCTTGGTGATTGCCTTGGCATTGCTCACTGCCTTTGAGTACAGGGTGAGCATGATATTTTCCTCGTCTATTCCTGTGAGTGGAACAAAGGAAGCTGCTTCCTCCAGTCCCTCTTCTTTTAAGAGGTCTTTGTCTGTTCCGTCACCATGGATGATAATTGCTTTTGGCAGAAGTATGCTCAGCTCCTCGCAGCGGGCAAGGTCATTTTCTATTATCTTTACCTCTATGCCTGCCCTGATAAGCTGGTCGGCCAGATAATATGCAGCTCTTCCTCCACCTATAATCATTGTGTCTGAAACATGCTTTGTCTTAAGCCCGAGGCTTGAGAAGAAGGTTCGTGCAGCCTTTCGGGATGCCACAAAGGACATCTTGTCTCCGCTTTTTAATACAAAATTACCAGAAGGGATGAAGACCTCATCGCCTCTCTCCACAGCACCTATCAGCACATCGCTGGCAAGGGTTTTGCCCAGCTCTGATATTGGCATGTTATCAAGCATATTTCCATCTGGGATTTGAAATTTTATAAGTTCAGCCTGACCGTGAGCAAAGGATGTTACTTCAAGAGTGGATGGCATGTACAGAATTTTTGCCATCTCTCTGGCTGACTCAAGCTCAGGATTTATAACCATTGTAAGTCCGAGTTTTTCTCTTAGGTAGCTGATTTCCTGACTGTATTCAGGAGTGCGGACTCTTGCTATAGTGGCGCAGTTACCAATCTGTGAAGCGATTGTGCAGCACAGCAGGTTTAATTCATCTGAATTAGTTACTGCAATCAGCAAATCTGCATTTGCTATGCCAGCTTCGCGTTGGATGGTGTAGCTTGCACCATTGCCCTCGATTCCCAGGACATCGTACATATTGCACATCTGCTGTATCATAGAAGGCTTTTTGTCTACTATGGTAATATCATGTCCCTCGTTACTAAGCTGTTCGGCAAGATTTCTTCCGACTTTACCACATCCTACGATAATAATTTTTAAACCAGAATGTGATGATTCTTTTTTTGTAAACATAATATCCTCCGGATTATAATTGACATGCAGGCATGTCTCATTGCTTCGCTCATTATACCATAGTATATACAAAAAAAGAAGCCTTTCGGGGACTTTGTCCCCAGAAGACTTCCTGTTAGTTCGGATTAATTATTTAATTGTAATCTTACAATTATTCAGCTCTCTGCATAGCCTCTTCGTAATCCTTTGTTCCAGCCCAAACGTCGTTTGAATATGGGTTCTTGCCCATCTCGATAGAACGCTTGATGATAACTGCGATACAGATTACGTTTGCTACAACTGCAAGGAATGCTACAACACCCTGTGCTGTTGGGTTAGCTGTGATTCCGTATGTAGAGATTACCTCACCAGCCTTAGCTGTCTTTCCAGCACCTGACTGGAAGAGCTCGATAGCTGCATCATAAAGGTCACAAGCCTTGATTCCGTTTGCTGAAGCTCCGCCGTATACTGAAGGCATAACTGAGAACTTCTTAGAAATCTGGAATGTAGGTACTACCTGAGCGAACATACACCAGAGTGCAAGTGTGTTGGCACGGTTCTGAATCCATGCACCCTTGTTCCATAATGCGTTTGCAAATGTAGGAGCAAGAAGAAGAGCAACACCACAGTACCATGTATGTGTAGGTAAGTTGTTGTATGTATACTCAAAATTCCAGATATCGTAAGCAACGATGAACCATACTGTCATGTCTGGCCAAAGCATATCGCTCTTGTTCTTATCCTTTGATGTGTAAAGGTTAACAACACCTGTCATACAGAAGATGTTGATAAGACCAGCGATTGCATTTAAGATGTTCCACCATCCACCGTAGATGAATACACCTTCGTTTGAAGCCCACCAAGCACCTGAGAAATCTCCTGTGATTCCGTAAGCTGCAAATGCTGACTCTAAGTCAGAAACAACTGCGATAAGGATGTTAGCTGCAACGATGAACCATGGGAACCAAGCGAACCATTTCTCTTTTCCGATTCCCCATTTGTACTTAATCATCATGAAGCCGACACATCCGATGTCTGCAGCATAAAGCTTGAAGTAATGGAACCATCCGTCCATGTAAGCTACTGTTGGGTTTTCAGCTCCTCCGAAGAGTCCAACGTGAGCGAGAATGAAATAAACTGTAAGGATAACTGGAATAATAACAAATAAAAGAATTCCACCTGCCTTAGAACGACGTCCAATTTCATTCATGATAACAAGTCCGGCGAATACGAGGACCCAGCCAAGTATCTGCCACATGCTTTCAATTTGGAATAACATATGTATTGCCTCCTATTTGATTAAATTTTAATAAATATTATAATATAAGTATAAACAGTTTATTTACAAAAAACAACAGACAAAACAGGTGAAGTGTCTGGAAAACTGGCTTAAAATAACATACCAGAAAGGAAATTTACACAAAATGCATGAATTTTTAAAAGCAAACTACCACACACATACCTTCAGATGCCATCATGCAGAGGGGACAGAGAGGGAATATATAGAGGCTGCCATTGAGATGGGAATTGAGAAGCTGGGCTTTTCAGACCATGTGCCATGTCCTTTTAAGGATGGCTTTGTATCTGGAATCAGAATGACAATGGATGAGGCACCTGAATATGTAAGCAGAATCAGAAGACTGGGAGAGGAGTACAGGGACGATATACAGCTGTTCGTGGGCTTTGAGGCAGAGTATGTGCCTGAGTTTTTCCCAGAGCAGAAATATATATTTGACAATTTAGGCTGTGACTACATGATAATGGGACAGCATTTTTTGGAATCTGAAAAGACTGGACCCTACATGGGAAGTGTCACAGAGGATGAGTCCCGCATACGTCAGTATGTGGACACTGTTATAGAAGGAATGAAGACTGGCTATTTTAAATATCTTGCTCATCCAGACCTTATCAACTTTGTGGGGCTTGACTCCGTCTATGACTGGGAGATGACCAGACTCTGCAGGGCACTTAAGGAGATGGATATACCAGTTGAGATAAACATACTTGGAATAAGTAATAACAAGCACTATCCTGCAGAAAAATTCTGGGAGATACCAGGCCGCATTGGCAACAAGGTCATACTGGGTCTTGACGCCCACTGTGTCCAGAATGTAAAGGATGTGGAAAGCTACGAAAAGGCTATGAAAATAGTAGGTAAATACAACTTAAATCTTATAGATGATATAGGACTTTAAAGGTGACATGGGGAGATAAAAATGGTAAAATATTAGCGGAGAGTAAATAATGTATTGGGAGGTAAAATATGAAACTAAAAACATCGCAAACTATCCGAATCGGATTTGCATTTTTGTCCATCTGCGCCTTCTGGCAGATGTATAATAATGTAATTCCGCTTATGCTGACCAACACCTTTCACATGAATGAGACCATTACAGGTGCCATCATGGCGGCTGATAATGTGCTTGCACTTTTCCTGCTGCCCTTATTTGGAGGGCTGTCTGACAAGTGTACCAGCAAAATGGGAAAACGAAAGCCCTACATATTATGTGGAACAGTTGCGGCAGTATTTCTTATGCTGCTTATTCCGTTTTTGGATAACAGCTTCTTTGCAAATCCAAAGACATCCACAGAGGTCATTTTCATATGCGTGCTGGGCTGCCTCTTAGTAGCCATGGGTACATACAGAAGTCCTGCTGTGGCGCTTATGCCAGATGTCACACCAAAGCCTCTTAGAAGTAAGGGCAATGCAGTCATTAATCTGATGGGAGCGCTGGGAGGCATCGTCTACCTGATTGTTGCATCCCTTATGTATTCTGCTGACCGAACAAAGGATTTGGAGCATGTTAACTATCTTCCACTTTTTATGGTTGTAGCAGGAATCATGGTTATTTCTCTTATTATAATCATGTTTACAGTAAATGAAGTTAAGCTCGGCAGGGAGATGCAGGAGTATGAGGCAAAGCATCCAGAGGAGAACCTTGAGGAAAAGGCAGAGGATGGAGAGACAAAGCTTCCAAAAGATGTAAAGAGGAGCCTTGCATTTTTACTTTGCTCTATAGCCCTGTGGTTTATGGGCTACAATGCAGTTGATACCTGGTTTACTACATACGCTAATAAGATGTGGGGCATGAGTCTTGGACAGGCTGCAATGTGCCTTACTGTGGCAACTGGAGGCGCAGTACTCTCTTATATTCCAGTTGGCCAGGTGGCAAGTAAAATAGGCAGGAGAAAGACAATCATGGCAGGCATTGTGGGGCTTGCATCTACCTTTGTCATTATATTTATTCTGACAGTGGTTAGCAGCAGCTTTAACCCCGTATTATATGTAGTGTTTTTATTTGTAGGTCTCTCATGGGCAGCAATCAATGTAAACAGTCTGCCTATGGTTCTTGAGATGTGCAAGGGCGGCGAAGTAGGCAAATTCACTGGCTACTATTATACTTTCAGCATGACAGCCCAGATTGTGACACCTATCCTTGCAGGAACATTACTAAAAAAGGTAAGCTACGCCACACTGTTTCCATATGCGGCAGTGTTTGTTGTGGCATCATTTGTCACAATGTGCTTTGTAAAGCATGGCGATAATAAAATAGAAGCAAAAAAAGGGCTTGAAGCCTTTGATGTGGAGGACTGATAATATGAGCTTTGAGAATTTTAAGAAAAAAGACAGATGCCTGGTATGGGCACACAGGGGTGCAAGCGGCTACGCACCAGAGAATACACTGGAAGCCTTTAAAAAGGCTGTGGAGATGGGAGCCGATGGAGTGGAGCTTGATGTACAGCTCACCAAGGACGACCAGATGGTTGTAATCCATGATGAATTAATCGACAGAACCAGTGACGGTAAGGGCTGGGTCAAGGATATGACTCTTGAGGAGCTTAGAAAGTACAATTACAACAAGACCCACCCAGAGTATGAGCATGCTGACATACCAACCCTTAGAGAGGTCTATGAGCTTTTAAAGCCGACAGGACTGACAATAAATGTGGAGCTTAAGACTGGAATAGTATTCTACAATGAGCTTGAGAGAAAGGTTATTGAACTGACAAAGGAGATGGGCATGGAGGATAAGGTGCTTTACTCTTCCTTTAACCATTACACCTGTGTAAAGCTCCATGAGCTTAATCCAGAGGCATATGTGGGATTTTTGTACGCAGATGGACCAATCGACATGGCAGCCTATGCAAAAAAGCATGGGGCAGATGCCCTTCATCCTGCCCTTTATAATTTACAGTTTCCTAATTATATGCAGGATGCAGCAGCAAATGGGCTGGATGTCAATGTCTGGACTGTAAATGAGCCAGAGCACCTTGCTCTTGCCAGTCAGATGAGGGTAAATGCCATCATCACAAATTATCCGGACAGGGCTTTGGAGATAGCAGATAAATATAAGTAATACTGGTGAGAAATATGTGTCAGATTTGGAAGGAAAAGGGCTTTTTCATAAATGAAGAGGACTTTGAAACTAAAATGAAAGAGACGGTTCTGCCTCTGCTTGAAGCAAATATCAAAGAGGAATACTTTATAAGCAGGGACGGAAGCAGAATACATACAGAGTACATGATTAATCCAGAAGAAAAGGCTGCCATAGCCATATCCCATGGTTTCTGTGAGTTTGAAGGCAAATACCATGAGATAATGTACTATATGTACAGGTGTGGTTATTCGGTATTTTTTATCGACCACAGGGGACATGGCTACTCTGACAAATGCGACAGGGATCCTGATATGGTCTATGTGAAAAGCTTTCAGGAATATGTGGATGATTTTGCCATGTTTATAGAGCAGATTGTCAGAAAGCAGAGCCTGACAGGAAAGCTCTGCCTCTTTGCACATTCAATGGGAGGGGCAATAGCTGCACTTTATCTGGAGCAGTTTCCAGATACATTTGAGAAGGCAGTTCTGTCATCACCTATGATGGAGATGCGCTATGGGAGCTATTCCATGTTTGCAGTCAGGACACTTATGTTCTTATCTGTGCTGCTGCACTGGCAGAAAAAGTACATGCCTGGCCAGCATGGCTTTGACAATGTAAATGTATATGAGACAAGCAGTGCCATATCAAGGAGCAGGTATGAGTATGCCTTTGGCATGAGGCAGCAGGATAAGCATTTTCAGACCTACGGCGGCTCATACAGCTGGGGAAGGGCTGGCATGGCAGCATCTGCATATATTAGAAAGCATGTGGGGGATATTAAGACTCCGATTCTTTTATTGCAGGCAGGAAATGATTCTTTGGTCAGGCCGGAGGCACAGGATTACTTTGTAAAACACACAGCAAATACAAGCTTCATCAGATACGAGGATTCAAAGCATGAGATATTTAATGCCGGGGATGAGACCAGATATAAGTATTATGATGATGTATTTACTTTTTTAAATACCTGAGTATGCAGGTATAATTAGATTATATAGTGGGGGAAAGATATAGTATGAAGAAGGTATTAAAGTATATAGGTATAGTTGTTGCAGTCATTGTGATTGTAGCAGTAGTTGGAATAGGTATTTTGACAGTCACAGAGTATAAGCCTGATGAGAGAGAGGATGTGGCAGTGACTGGTGAGAGCAGTGAGACAGTAAGCGTTGGGGATTCATTAAGCATCCTGACATGGAATATAGGATATGGTTCACTTGGAGCAAATGCTGATTTTTTCATGGATGGCGGAGAGCATGTAAGCACAGCCACCAAGGAGCAGACTAATGAGAATATGGCGGCAATCAGCTCGCTCATAAGTGATACAGACCCTGACATTGTCATGCTTCAGGAGGTTGATACAGACTCAAAGAGGTCTCATTATATAGATGAGTCTGACTATCTGATGTCAAATCTTACAGGCTATGAGAGCGCATTTGCGTATAACTATAAGGTACTCTATGTGCCATACCCACTGCCTACAATAGGCAAGGTAAACTGTGGCATAGACACCTTAAGCAAATTTGATGTGACAGAGTCTACAAGAATTTCATTGCCATGCCCATTTACTTATCCAATCAGAATCTGTAATCTGAAGAGATGCGTCATGGTAGACAGAATACCACTTGAGGACAGTGACAAGGAGCTTGTCATCGTAAATCTCCATCTGGAAGCCTATGATTCAGGAGAGGGCAAGGCTGCCCAGACCGCAATGCTCAAGGAAATTCTTGAGACAGAGGCAGAGGCTGGCAATTATGTAATCGCAGGAGGAGACTTCAACCAGTCCTTCTCAAATGTAGATACATCAGCATATCCACTGGTGTCAGAGGATATGTGGCAGGCAGGACAGATTGATGTGGATGAGTTTGACAATCTGACCTTTGTAACAGACAATACTACTCCTACATGCCGTTCACTGGACAGACCATATGAGGGAGCAGACCCTGATACATTCCAGTACTACATGATTGATGGATTTATCGTATCAGATAATATCCAGGTGGATGAGGTTAGTACTATAGATACAGAGTTCAAAAATACAGACCATAATCCTGTTCAGATGAAGTTTACCCTTAAGTGAAAAGGACAAAAAAGTCAAGTGGAAAATTCGACAAAAGAACAGGCATGATTTGTGACAATTGCCTTATGGTTTTCGCATACCATATATTGTATAATATCCCTTGTTGACGAACTAAACATAGTTATGAAAAGGGAGATGGATATGTCAGACGAGATTTTAGACGACGTAATGATCAAAGGAAGCTGTAAGGGAAAGGCAGAGGCAATCGTTAACTGCCAGTGCAACATAGAGAGCGCACCTGCAAGATGTGAGCAGGCTGAGCACTGCATGTTTTATTCTTATTATAAGTGCAGTAAACAATGGAAGCGGCTGGCATAGGGGGCGCCAGACGTATATATAGTATATTTTTAGGAGAGGGAAAAGGCTCTTGCCTGACGATGGTGTCAGGGCAGGAGCCTTTTTGCTGCCAACGCATGCAAGAGAAGCTGGCGGTGACAGGTTTTCTGTATATCCTGATAAAAATGTGTGACATGTAAAATATCAGATGCTATAATAAGCGCAGCAAATTATATCGGACGCAGAGTGTGAAGCATGGATGTGTATGTAGATAGAATAAATAAAGAAGAAAGCGGGGATGAGCACATGAAAAAACTACTGGTTCTCAGTGATTCTCATGGAAATATAGATAATATGGTATTTGCAGTCAAGAATACTGCTCCAGATATGATAATCCATCTGGGAGACTGCTGGTCTGATGCGGTGGGACTTGCGGAGGAGTTTCCTGAGATAGCCATGGAGCATGTCCCTGGTAACTGTGATTTTTCCATGGAGGAGACAGAAAAAATCCTTGAGATAGAGGGGCAGAGGATTCTTATCTGCCACGGACATACATATAATGTAAAGTCTAACTATCTGACCCTTGAATATGCAGCCCATGAGAAGAATGTGACAATAGCCCTGTTTGGTCATACCCACAAGGTCTTTTATGATAAGCACAATGGTCTACTCCTCATGAATCCTGGCAGCATAGGAGCGCCAGGCTGGGGCAATCCGCCATCATATGGGGTACTAGAGCTGGATGGAGAACAAGGCATAGTAGATATGAATATATTATATATTGAAAAAAATTGACGAAAGTCAAGGCTCCGCTGTATAATACAGCAGTATATAAAAATGAGGAGCGGAAGAAAAATGGTAAAGGTTGTTAAGTTTGGTGGAAGCTCACTGGCAAGCGCAGAGCAGTTTGCCAAGGTTGGAAAGATAATAAGGGCTGACGAGACTCGTAAATATGTTGTGCCTAGTGCGCCGGGAAAGAGAAATCCAAAGGATACAAAGGTTACAGATATGCTGTATGCCTGCTATGCTCTGGCAGAGGAGGATAAGGACTTCAGGATTTCCCTTATGAAAATCAAGGATCGATATGATTCGATTATCAATGGTCTGCATTTAAAGCTTTCTTTGGATGATGAGTTCAAGACAATCACAGAAAACTTCAAGGCACATGCAGGAAGCGATTATGCGGCAAGCCGTGGAGAGTATTTAAACGGAATTATCATGGCAAATTATCTGGGCTATGAATTTATAGATTCTGCAACAGTCATCTTTTTTGATGAAGAGGGTGAGTTTGATGCAGACAAGACCAATAAGGTGCTTTCAAAGAAGCTTGAGGCTACAGAGAAGGCTGTTATCCCAGGCTTTTACGGAGCAATGCCAGATGGAAAGGTAAAGACCTTCTCACGAGGTGGAAGTGATATAACAGGCTCTATCGTGGCAAAGGCATGCAGAGCCAGCATGTATGAGAACTGGACAGACGTGTCAGGCTGTCTCGTGGCAGACCCGAGAGTAATCAAGGACCCACAGCCAATCAAGGTCGTAACCTACAGGGAGCTTAGAGAGCTTTCCTACATGGGTGCATCAGTGCTCCATGAGGAGGCTATTTTCCCAGTGCGTACATCAGGTATTCCAATCAATATCAAGAATACCAATGCACCAGAGGATCCAGGTACACTGATTGTTGAGAGTACCTGCCAGAAGCCAGACTTTACTATCACAGGTATCGCTGGCAAGAAGGGCTTTGTAGCAGTAAACATCGATAAGGACAGGATGAACAGTGAGGTAGGCTTCTGCCGTAAGTGCCTGCAGGCATTTGAGGAGAATGGTATTTCAATCGAGCATATGCCATCTGGAATCGATACAATGACTGTATTTGTACATCAGGCAGAGTTCGAGGGCAAGGAGCAGCAGGTAATCAGTTCAATCAGACGTCTTGCAGATCCAGACATCATTGACCTTGATTCAGACCTGGCACTCATTGCAGTCGTAGGACGAGGCATGCGCCAGAACCGTGGTACAGCAGGCAGAATCTTCTCTGCACTTGCCCATGCCAATATCAACGTCAGAATGATTGACCAGGGTTCATCAGAGCTTAACATCATTATCGGTGTCAGCAATGATGACTTTGAGAAAGCCATCTCAGCAATTTACGATATTTTTGTTGAAACAAGACTTTAATAAGTGGCAACATATACTCTCTTTCATAAAATATATGGAAGGGAGTATTTTTTATGGGCAATAATACAATTATCTATGTTACAGATGACAGACAAAGATATCTGGCTCACTTCCTTCGTGGAAAAAAGAGACAGATAGAAAAGCTTGAGGACGTTAATCTGGCAGAGGTGGGCAGGGTGATACTGCCTACGCCTTTTACCAGGCTCAGGTTAAATCAGAACGGGTACGAGCAGATGAAATATGAGCTGTCCAAGTATCAGCCAAGGATATACGGAGGTGTCTTTCCAAAGGACTGGAATGTGCCGAAAACATTTGATTTTATGCAGGATGAGACTGTGATAAGGGAAAATGCCAGAATTACAGCTGAGGCTGTAGTCAGCGAAATAATAAGCAACAGCATATATGGGATAAAGAACGAAAAAATCATGATAATGGGCTTTGGAAGGTGTGGAAAAGCGCTTGCAGAGCTTCTGCATGCAATGGGGGCAAAGGTTACTGTGCTTGCAAGAAGCAGGGGGGCACGCATTGAGGCAAAGGAAATGGGGATGAATGCAGTGGATTTTTCCTATGGATTAGATGAGGCCTATGGCACCAGAGTCCTGATAAATACAGTGCCTGCAAGGGTTGTGACCAAAAGTCTGATAGATGAGCTGGCACAAGACAGCCTGATAATTGATATTGCATCGGGAAACGGAGGCTGTGATAAGCAGGCAGCGGAGAACAGGCAGATTAAGCTCATACATGCCCTGGGACTGCCGGGGAGGTACACACCAAGAACAAGTGCAAAGGTATTGTATGATTGCATAGTAAGAAATTCGCCTTCACAGATTAGCCAAAAGGAGGGGGACGCATGGATTTATCTTCTTACACCATAGGATATGGCATAACAGGTTCGTTTTGTACCTTTGAGAAGACTAAAATTGCAGTGGAGGAGCTGGTAAGGCTTGGGGCGGCTGTTGTCCCTGTGTTTTCGTATAATGTACAGAGGATGGATACCAGATTTGGGGGAGCAAAAGAATTTATGGATGCCATAGAGGAAATCACGGGCAATCATGGAATAAGGACAATACAGGAAGCGGAGCCTATAGGACCCAAAGCTAATCTGGATGTGATGGTAATTGCACCGTGTACAGGAAATACCATGGCTAAGCTGTGGAATGGCATAACAGACTCACCTGTGCTTATGGCATCCAAGGCACATCTCAGGAACCAGAAACCGCTTGTGATATCAATATCTACAAATGATGCCATGGGTCTTAATTTTAAAAATATAGGAAATCTCATGAACACAAAGAATATCTATTTTGTCCCGTTCGGGCAGGACGATTATAAGAAAAAACCAGCGTCACTCATTGGCAATCTGGAGCTTCTGCCAGATACCATTGAGCTTGCTATGGACGGAAGACAGATACAGCCTGTTGTTATATAGAAATGCCAGTGGCAGATTTTATGTATGCCGGGCAACAGAAAAGCGATACGCTCAGATGAGAGTATCGCCTACATAATCCCTATTTATTTGTTCTGAGCCTCATAGGCTTCACGGCATGCCTTGGCAAGCTGGTCACCGCAGGATGTGTTTTTGAAACCACATTTGATGCCACCGATTTTCTCCTCGACCTGCTCAACAGTAAGTCCTTCAACAAGCTTTGGGATGGCTTTGAGATTACCATTGCATCCGCCTGTGAATTTTACATTGTGAACTACATTTCCCTCTAATTCAAGCTCGATTTCAGTAGAGCATGTTCCTTTTGTTTTGTATACGTATGACATAGTTTTATCTCCTTTGTTGTAAATCTACTGTGATTATAGCAAGCCTTTTATTATTTTTCAACGTTAACAAAAAGTTTATAAAACATTCATTACTCTCTGTTGTGAAAAGAGCCTCAAAGTGATACAATACTGATATTGCGTGAGTGTGCGCAATGTAGCAATTGGTAGTGATAGGAGAACTATATGAGTGCAATAACAAAAATCTTTGGTACCCACAGCGAGAGGGAATTAAAGCGAATATATCCAATCGCAGACAAGGTTGAGTCATACCGTGACCAGATGATGGCACTGTCAGATGAAGAGCTTCAGGGCAAAACTAAAGAATTTAAGAACCGTTTGGAGAACGGAGAGACATTAGATGATATACTTCCAGAGGCATATGCAACAGTCAGGGAGGCTGCAAGGCGTGTGCTGGGAATGGAGCATTATAGAGTACAGATTATAGGTGGTATTATCCTTCATCAGGGACGTATCGCTGAGATGAAAACGGGAGAAGGAAAGACACTTGTATGTACACTTCCAGCCTACCTCAACGCCCTTGAGGGAAAAGGAGTATGTGTAGTCACAGTCAATGATTATCTTGCAAAACGAGATGCTGACGAGATGGGACAGGTTCACCAGTTCCTGGGACTCACAGTTGGTGTAGTCTTAGGCGGCATGGATAATGATGAGCGTAGAGAGGCTTATAACTGTGATATTACATATATTACAAACAACGAGCTTGGATTTGATTACCTCCGTGACAACATGGTAATCTACAAGGAGCAGCTGGTGCAGAGAGGTCTGCATTATGCAATCATCGATGAGGTGGACTCAGTGCTTATCGATGAGGCGCGTACACCACTTATCATTTCAGGACAGAGTGGTAAATCTACAAAGCTTTATGAAGCATGTGACATTTTGGCACAGCAGCTTCAGAGAGGTGAGGATATCCCAGAGTATTCCAAGATGGATGCTATCATGGGTGTGGAGCAGGAAGAGAGCGGAGACTTTATCGTCAATGAGAAGGACAAGGTTGTAAACCTGACTCAGGAAGGTGTACACAAGGTAGAGCAGTTCTTCCATATCGAAAACCTTGCTGACCCTGAGAATCTTGAGATTCAGCATAATATCATACTTGCCCTCCGTGCCCACAACCTTATGTTCAAGGATCAGGATTATGTGGTAAAGGACGACGAGGTATTAATCGTAGACGAGTTCACAGGACGTATCATGCCAGGCCGTAGATACTCAGATGGATTACACCAGGCTATCGAGGCAAAGGAGCATGTAAAGGTTAAGCGTGAGAGTAAGACTCTTGCCACAATCACATTCCAGAACTTCTTCAATAAGTTTGACAAGAAGGCTGGTATGACAGGTACAGCCCTGACAGAGGAGAAGGAGTTCCGTGACATCTATGGAATGGACGTTATTGAAATTCCTACAAACCGCCCTGTAATCAGAAAAGACTTACAGGATGCTGTATACAAGACCAAGAAAGAGAAATTCCACGCAGTAGTTGAGTCTGTAAAGGAAGCCCATGAGAAGGGACAGCCTGTACTGGTAGGTACAATCACAATCGAGACATCAGAGCTCTTAAGTGGAATGTTAAAGAGAGAGGGAATCCCTCATACAGTACTCAATGCCAAGTTCCATGAGCAGGAGGCACAGATTGTAGCCCAGGCAGGACAGCATGGCGCAGTTACAATCGCTACTAACATGGCTGGTCGAGGAACTGATATCAAGCTTGATGACGAGGCGAGAGCAGCAGGCGGACTCAAGATTGTGGGTACAGAGAGACATGAGTCAAGACGTATTGACAACCAGCTCCGTGGACGTTCTGGACGTCAGGGAGACCCAGGAGAGTCGCAGTTCTTTATCTCACTTGAGGATGATTTAATGAGACTGTTCGGTTCTGAGAGACTCATGGATGTATTTAACGCACTTGGAGTTCCAGAAAATGAGCAGATACAGCACAAGATGCTCACATCTGCTATCGAAAAGGCTCAGGAGAAAATCGAGGCTAACAACTTTGGTATTCGTAAGAACCTCCTCGAGTATGATCAGGTAAATAACGACCAGAGAGAAATCATCTACGCAGAGCGTCTTAAGGTGTTAAATGGAGACAACATGCGTGATGCAATCTTTAAGATGATTCAGGAGCAGGTTGAGAAGGCTGTCGATACATGTATCTCAGAGGAGATTCCAAAGGAAGAGTGGAACCTTACAGAGCTTAACGAGCTTGTGATTCCGATTATTCCAATCGAGAAGCTCCATGCAAAGGATATCGAGGATATAAAAAATGCCAGTGCCTTAAAGCAGTATCTCAAGGAAAAGGCTGTTATGCTCTATGAGTCAAAAGAGGCAGAGTTCCCAGAGCCAGAGCAGTTCAGAGAGATAGAGCGAGTTGTCCTCCTTAAGGTTATCGACCGCAAGTGGATGGATCATATCGATGATATGACACAGCTCCGTCAGGGTATCGGACTTCAGGCATACGGACAGAGAGACCCACTTGTAGAGTACAAGATGGCAGGCTTTGATATGTTTGATGCCATGACATCTGCAATCCAGGAGGATACAGTCAGACTTCTCTACCATGTACAGGTACAGCAGAAGGTTGAGCGTGAGCAGGTGGCAAAGGTTACTGGAACAAACAAGGATGAGTCAGCAGCAAATGCACCTAAGAAGCGTGCCACAAAGAAGGTATTTCCAAATGAGCCATGTCCATGTGGTTCTGGAAAGAAGTATAAGCAGTGCTGTGGCAAGTTTAATTAAATGATGATTATAGCTGAGGAGACCGGGAGGTCTCCTCTTTTACAAGGGAGTTTTTATGGATGAATTGACATTTCTGGATAGAAAAATCCTTCTGGTAGATGATGATACAGCTATCTTAAAATTACTGGAAGTGGTGCTTAAAAAGGAAAAGTTCGTGAATGTATATAAGGCTGCGACAGGAAAGGAAGCCATATCAATGTGTCGGGAATATAAACCAGACATGATAATTCTTGATATTATGCTGCCTGATGAGGACGGCTTTGAAGTCTGTAAGACTATCCGGACATTTTCCATGGCACCAATCCTCTTTTTATCAGCAAAAACAGACGAGATTGATAAAATTGTATCATTTGCTGTGGGCGGGGACGATTATCTGACAAAGCCCTTTAGTCCCAGAGAGCTGGTGTCCCGTGTCAAGGCAGCCCTTCGGAGACTTGACTATTATGAGAAACTGAAGCCGGAGACAGCCTGCATTAATTTCGGAAAATACTGTCTGGATTTAAGAAAAAGGGAATTGTTCAGAGGGGATAAGCCTGTGGATTTGACCTCCAAGGAATATCTGCTGTTGGAATATCTGGCAAAAAACCAGAATATAACAGTAAGCAGGGAGCAGATAGTAGAGCACGTCTGGGGAGCAGACTATGAGGGCTATGATAATACAATCATGGTTCACATAAGGCGCATAAGAGAGAAGATAGAGGACAATCCATCAGCGCCCAGGTATCTTCTGACTGTAAAAGGCAGGGGCTATCGCTTTAATGTATCAGAGGGGATGGAAAATGAATAAGAGGATATTATCGGTCTACTACAAATCAATTATTTCCGCAGTCATCCTGATTGTTGCAGTATGGATAGCTGCAAGCATCCTGCTTGTATTTTCAAATAATGAGGTGGATGAGAATCTGCCACAGTACAGGATTTTGTCTGCGGGTGACTATATCACTGTAGCTGATGGAAAAGTGAATGTGGGTCAGGACTTTCTAGAGAGCCTGTCGGAGTATAACTTATGGCTGCAGGTACTGGATGAGGAGGGAAATGCAGTATATGAAGAGAATGTGCCATCAGTCGTGCCACAGCAATATACTGCAATACAATTAGTCGATGCCTGTTTGAAATCGGATAAAATCCCTGGTATGACTGTATATGCTTCTGACATAGGGACCGCTCCTGGCTATTGTGTGCTTATTGGCTGTGACAGTCATGTTGTAAATAAGCTGTCTTACAGCTTTGTGGGAAGCGGCAGGGATGAAATAAGCAAGGTACTCATAATTTTCGTGCTGGTTCTCGTCAGTGTGGTAATCTTCTATTCTTTCTTGTTTATGAAAAGGATAACAGAGCCAGTTGGAAACATTATGGAAGCCATAGGAAAAATTGATGATGAGCAGTTTGACATGCCTGCTTACCGTGGGCAGATTTTTGCGCAAGTGTTTGGCGAGCTAAGCAAATTGAGGGAAAAGCTGGGGCAGACAAAGAGGCAGCGGCTGGAATGGACTGCAAATATATCACACGATTTGAAAACTCCCTTATCTACGATTAAGGGATATGCGGAGGTCTTATCTGATGATGGATATGATTTTAGCAGTGATGAAGTCAGGCAATATATGGGCGAGACTCTGAAGGCGGAAAAATCGATTGAGGAGCTGATAGAAGAGCTGAACCTGAGTTCAAAGCTGAGTGAGGGAAAATATCCGCTCAGGCTGGAAAGGCTTGATTTGTCAGAGCTTATAACTGAATGTATCGGGAAAATGGATACGGGGATAGTGGGAGCCTCGACCATATCATTTGACAGCCATGAGAGCGTTTGTATGGAGGCTGACAGGAGACTCCTTGAAAGATGCTTTTTAAATATAATGTATAATGCCTTTGTGCATAACAGGGAGGGCATAGCCTTAAACATCACTCTTCAAAAAGGCGAGCATATTGTATTGACCTTTACTGATAACGGCACTGGTATGCCAAAGGAGGAGGCTGGTCATATTTTTGAGCGCTACTACAGGGGAACAAATTCGCAAAAGACCAAGGGCAGTGGTCTGGGGCTTGCAATTTCAAGAGAAGTGGTGCTGGCGCATAAGGGCGATATAAGAGTAGAGACGGAACTGAATAAGGGGACATCCTTTATAATCACGTTTAATTGAGGATGAAAAATGGCAGTCATATTGATGACTGTCATTTTTGCTGTCATGCATATAGAGAAACTTATTTAAGTTAGATTTAAGCTTGATGTTATGTGGTCTTAAGCGGTGAAAAATATAATTAGTTATGTAAAAACATACATTTCAGGAGAGAGGATGAGACATGAGGCTGTTTAGAAAAATGCTGTTGGAAATCTGCCCCACAGCAATATTAATAACGTTTGCAGGAAGCATTGCATTAAGCATATCGTGCTATATTGTGTCCACTAATACATCAATATATTATCCCATTGAGATATGGATAG
>CAVKUD010000022.1:0-22752 GCA_963659315.1 Senegalimassilia sp.
TGATATACAGTGTATTTTGCCGAAAAAATATGAAGTTAGCTGCGGGAGTGAATCGTGGATAGGGTGCATAAATTTGCATATGCTTTTACGTTTCGTAGTTTATTGGAAACCCGCAGCAGTTCATATTTTGTTCTGCTGCCATGCATCCAACGAAGCTGCCAGTGGCAGGTTCGGTTGGTAAAACAACTGTATATCATCCGATTATCGAAAACTATTGTGTGGAAAGCTATTTCAGTTTAGTTTATCGTTAATGTATGGTTAGTGTAAAACCAGATTATAAGGTTGTCAACGAAAATTTGCTACCATAATATAGATGATTAGTGTTAGAATATGACTGAAATAAATTTTTGGTTTGGACAAGCATAATACACATAGTGGATAGGATAAATATGGATAATAAGAATAATAAAAATAAGTATGAAAATTTTCCGATTGGACTGGCTTTATTTGATGCACTTCCTGTTATTTTTTTCAGTGTGGCTATGATAATCATAGCTATGAATTTTAAGGTGGGCTTGTTTGTGGCTGGGGCTATATGCAGTGTGGCAGCCGGTCTGGGCAAGGTCATCTGGAAGATTATTATTGCTGGGACTGGTAAGGACATACACATACTAAACATTCAGCTTAGAGCCTTGATGCCAGCGGGATTTCTGCTTATGATAGCAGGGATGCTTGTGGGGATGAATGGAAGTGCATGGCAGGCGCTTGGGGCTGCAATTATCGGGTTCCCACAAATCATATTTTTTGCCATTACATTTATCGGTATGATTCTGATGGGAATATTTGGCGCCAAGCTGGATTCGACCAAGGTTAAATCAAACTGGATAGAGCAGATAACTAATGCGATAGCACAGGGCTGCCTCTTAATCGGGGTTTTGTGCTGCACAATATAGAAAAACGTAACTATTCTTGTAAAGCTGCTAAACAGTTGCGAAAACATAATGGAGGATGATGATGAGCAAAGAAAAATGGTGGAAAAATGCGGTAGTATATCAGATTTACCCAAAGAGTTTTCAGGACAGCAATGGGGACGGAGTAGGTGATATAAAAGGTATAATAAGCAGGATGGAGTATCTGGGAAAGCTGGGCATAGACGCTATCTGGCTGTCACCAGTCTGCAAGTCGCCACAGGCTGACAATGGCTATGACATCTCGGATTATCAGGACATAGACCCTATGTTTGGAAATGTGGAGGACATGGAAGCCCTGATAAATGAGGCTGGAAAATACAATATAAAGATTATAATGGATTTGGTCTTAAACCATACATCCAACAAGCACAGATGGTTTGAGGAAGCCAAAAAGAGCAAGGACAATCCATATCACGACTATTATGTATGGAGAGATGGAGAGGAAGGCACAGCACCAAACGACATGAGAGGTGTATTTGGCGGCAGCGCATGGGAATGGGTGCCAGAGCTGAAGCAGTACTATTTTCATCAGTTTTTGCCAGAGCAGCCAGACTTAAACTGGGAAAATCCAAAGGTGCGCAGGGAAATCTACGACATGATTCTCTGGTGGATGGATAAGGGCGTTGGCGGTTTCAGGCTTGACGTAATCGATCAGATTGCCAAGGAACCAGATAAAAAGATTACAATAAATGGTCCAAGACTGCATGAGTATTTCCGTGAACTGAGCAAAGAAACCTTTCAGAAGGGAGACTTAATCACTGTAGGTGAAGCCTGGGGGGCAGACCTTGACAGGGCAAAGCTCTACAGCAATCCAGATGGCAGTGAGTTTTCTATGGTATTCCAGTTTGAGCATATCGGCTTAGACCAGCAGGAGGGCAAGGAAAAATGGGATTTGGCACCACTTCCTTTCCTGAAGCTAAAGCAGGTATTCACCCACTGGCAGGAGGGCTTGTATAATTGTGGCTGGAACAGCCTGTTTTGGAACAACCATGATTTGCCTCGTATAGTATCCAGATGGGGAAATGACAAGGAGTACAGGGTAGAGTCGGCTAAAATGTTTGCCATTTTGCTCCATGGCATGCAGGGAACCCCTTATATATATCAGGGCGAGGAGCTTGGCATGACAAATGTAAGCTATGATATAGCTGATTACAGGGATGTGGAAATCCTGAATGTATACAGGGAGCGCATGGCAGCAGGCTATGCAGAGGATGACGTGATGAAATCCATCCATGCCAAGGGTCGTGACAATGCCCGTACACCTATGCAGTGGGATGATACAGCCAATGCAGGCTTTACAACAGGCACCCCTTGGATTAGGGTAAACGATAATTATAAGGATATAAATGCAAAGAGTCAGGTTGACGACCCGGATTCTATATTTAACTGCTACAGAAAGCTCATAGCGCTCCGCAAGGAGTACTCGGTATTTGTAGATGGCGAGTACAGTCCGCTTCTTGAGGATAATGAGCGGATATTTGCTTATGAGAGGAAAAACGCTGACCAGACCCTGCTTGTAGTCTGCAATTTCTTTGGAGAGACTGTGGATATGCCGCTGGCTGATAAGTGTGAGGGCATGGAGGTCTTGATAAGCAATTATGGGGATGCGGGTGATGCTGCGGTTTTGAGACCTTATGAGGCTCGGATGTATTTGAGATGAATACTCATAGGGGGTTCTTCTTATTTTGAGTTGTTTATTAAAATATGCAGATTTACAAAATTAATACTATTACATTAAAACAGTTGAAATTAGCATAATAATAACATATAATAATAGTACAAGAAAACGTACGTTTTTTCGTTCGGAAAGGAGCGGTTTATATGTTAGCTGTAAAGAGCATGGATGTAAGAGATAACTTCAAAAGTTTATGTGATAAAGTTTTTGGTGGCGAAACTTTAATTATATCAAGACCAAAAAACGAGAATATTGTTATGATTTCCGAAGCTGAATATAATAAAATGTTGAAAGCCAAGAGAAATGCAGATTATCTTGCTATGATAGATAAATCTATGGCAGAAGCCGAAGCAGGTGGATTTGTTACTAAGACCATTGCGGAACTGGAGGCTTTAGAGTAAATGAACATAGTATTTACACCTACTGCATGGGAGCAATACACCGAATGGCAGAAGAAAGATAAAAAGATGGTAAAGCGCATCAATGAGCTTGTAAAAGACATTGACCGCAATGGGCTGTTAAAGGGGATTGGAAAACCCGAACCGTTAAAGCATCGCAAGGCATGTAGTAGGCGTATTACCGATGAACACAGGTTAGTTTATAATCTGGATAGCAATCAAAATCTTATTATATATTCATGCAAATATCACTATGAAGATTAGCAACTATAAAAATTTTCTTGACATCATGCAATAGCCATGATAATATGCACGCATAAAACCCATACGGGAGCACGGCACTTTTCAAGAGAAATCTTTTTTCGGCCACACAGTTAATTCTGTGTGGCTTCTTTTATGCCATAAAATATTAATTCAGGAGGAATCACCATGAACCAGGAGTTTATGAAGGAAAAGAAAATTTTACCACTCGTAATATCAATGTCATTGCCAATGGTAATATCCATGGCAGTGAACTCGCTCTACAACATAGTAGACAGCTATTTCGTAGCAAGCATCAGCGAAGACGCAATGACAGCCCTTTCCCTTGTATATCCAATTCAGAGCCTGATGACTGCGATTGCAGTTGGATTTGGCGTGGGAATAAATGCAAAAATAGCATTCTGTCTGGGAGCAAATGACAAAAAGACAGCAAATCAGGCTGCAACATCAGGACTGTTTCTCAGCATAATACATGGAATAATACTTATGGTGGTCTGCCTTGCAGCAATGCCATGGTTTTTGTCCCTGTATACAGACAATCAGGCAATCCTTGATATGGCACTTGCCTATGCAAACAGAGCCTTCCTGTTTTCAGTCATAATCATGGCAGGCATCTGTATCGAAAAGGTTTTCCAGGCAGTAGGCAGAATGAAGGAGACCATGGTCTGTATGCTGGTTGGATTTGTGGCAAATATTGTCCTTGACCCACTGCTTATCTTTGGAATCGGACCTTTCCCTGAATGGGGAATCGCAGGAGCAGCCTACGCAACAGGAATCGGGCAGACCCTGACCCTGCTTGCCTATATCATCTTTATGATTGCAAAGCCTATACCAGTCAGTTTCAGCAGAAAGAATCTGGCTTTTCCAAAGGAACTTATGAGCAGTCTCTATCTGGTGGGAGTTCCTGCCACATTAAATATGGCACTGCCATCAGTTCTGATTTCATCACTTAATGGAATCGTGGCTGCATTTTCAGATAAATATATCCTCGTGCTTGGAGCGTATTTCAAGCTCCAGACCTTTATCTACCTCAGTGCCAGCGGCGTTATTCAGGGAATCAGACCAATCGTCAGCTACAATTATGGCGCAGGGGAGAAAAAGAGAGTGCAGAGTGTTTTCAGGACTGCCCTTGGCATAAATGCAATAGTTATGGCAGTCGGCATGGCGCTGTCTATGCTTATACCAGGTCAGCTTATTGGAATCTTCACATCCAGCCAGGAGACAATAGCTATTGGTGTTGAGGCATTGCGGATAATCAGCATAGGCTTTATTTTCTCCGCAGTATCAGTTACCTGCTGTGGTGTGCTTGAAGCGCTGGGCAAGGGTATGCCATCACTTGTTGTCTCACTGCTGCGATATATTGTGATTATTATTCCAGTGGCATTTGTACTGAGCCGCATATCAGGAGTCGGGGCGACAGGTGTGTTTGTGGCTTTCCCAGTTACAGAAATTGTGACATGCGTGGCATCGTATCTCATATATAAAAAATATTATAATTTGTGCTTTAAATAGGATTATAGTCACAAAAAAACATCGACATTCAGACTACTTCAAGTTATAATAGAAGTAGTCTATTTTATTGTATAAAAGGAGTGCGATGAGTGAGTCTGGATGCAAGCTGGCTTGCAAGACAGGCTTACGAAATCGGACGCCCTAACCCAAATCGAGAATCTTAGTTGCGAAGCAACGGGAAAGCAGCGTAGCTGCGGATTCGAGATTTGTGTTAGGTTTATGCAATAAAAAATAAAATATAAAATATGAAATTTGCGAAAGATATCCACGGAGGGAGATTCAACATGCAAGACAAAAAGCAAACATCAGCAAAAATTCATTTTATTTTCTCGACCCTGTTATTGGCACTTGCCCTTGTGGCGGAGTTCTACACTGTGGTCAATTACCCTGAGCAGTATTTAGCGATAGCACTATTTGCCGTTTTGATGCTTATATTCTTAAATATAGCTGTAAATAGTGTTTTCACAATTAAAATCGCCAGAGAAAAAAGAATAGATGAGCAGTATGACAGCATATTAAAATCCGAAAAGGCTTCATATCTGATGCTCAAGAAATATTTTGAAGAGATTGATGACAAGATAGATATTCTCCAGGCGAGTGCCAAGGTTCCGACAGAGGAAATTGTCACTACACAAAAGGGTGTTGCCAAGGCAGTCATAAGCAAGAACAGGGAAAATGCAGAGGCAATCATCGCATCAAATGACCAGGTGATGGATAAAATTGCAGAGTTTGAGGACAAGCTGTCAAACAATAATGGAGAGCTTATCAGCGAGCAGAAGGACATCAGCTCAGATGCAGTGACACAGCTTATCATGAAGCAGCAGGAGCTGGTTGAGGATATAAAGGATATGGAAATCAGACTGAATCAGGCAATCATGCAGACTCAGCAGATTATATCTTCACAGCCAGTACAGCTCACAGCGGATGTGAATGTACCTACACAGCCAGTCACAGTCCAGATGACAGGCGTGCCAGTTATGACAGCGCCAGCACCAATGCAGGAGTCAGGTGTGCAGACACCAGTCCAGGCACCAGTACAGATGGAAAGTGCAGAGGTCAGTGATGATGACCTGATAATAGATTCCTTTGCAGAGGAAGAGTTTGTGGATCCAATCGTCGAGGAAATCGAAGGGCTTGAGGATGTCGAGGAGCCAGTTATAGACAGCAAACCAGAGATAGTTGAAGAGTCTGTGGTTGAGGAGCCAGTGATGGATAGCGAACCAGATGTTGTAGCTGAGGAACCAGATGTTGTAGTTGACGAACCGATAGTGGATAGCGAACCAGATGTTGTAATCGACGAATCGGTAGTGGATAGCGAACCTGATATTGTAGCTGACGAACCAGTAGTAGACAGTGAGCCAGAGGTGGTTGCAGAGCCAGCAGCAGAAGAAGAAGTACCACCAATGCCAGACTTATCCGACCCAAACAAGCAGCTAAGCCCAGACGAGATAGCCGCAATGTTTGCCAATGCAGACAGCATAGCTGAACCAGCCCCAGAGGCGGTAGAGGAACCAGTGGTAGACAGTGAGCCAGAGGTTATTGCAGAGCCAGCAGCAGAAGAAGTACCACCAATGCCAGACTTATCCGACCCAAACAAAAAGCTGAGTCCAGACGAGATTGCGGCATTAATTGCAAATCTATAAAGAAGTCAGAAAACCCCAGAGTGACAGCTCTGGGGTTTTTTATGCCATGCATCCAGAGAAGCTGCCAGTGGCAGGTTTGATGGTGGCAAGGTCTCTGTAGACCAGAGTTTGCAAGAAAAACGGCTGGTAGTAAGTTGGTCTGGCAAGCTAAATAGCACCTAACTACTAACCGATAAATAAAATAAGAAGTTCAAGAGCAGAAGGGAATTGATAAGAAGGATGAATAATCAATTTATACAAGGAGTAATATTCGATTGGGATAGAATTGATAACGACAGTTATGTAAAGCAAATCGAGGCTTTTAAGGGTATTGAAAAACTTGACTTCAATAAATCAATTACCTTTTTTGTCGGAGAAAATGGCAGTGGCAAGTCAACCTTGCTGGAGGCAATTGCAGTAGCGCATGGCTTTAATCCAGAGGGAGGAACAAAGAATTATGCTTTTTCTACTCATGATACACACTCAGAATTGTGTGACGCAATAAGACTTTCAAAAGGCTACCGAAAGGAAAAGTGGGGATATTTTCTTAGGGCTGAGAGTTTTTATAATGTTGCAACCCAGGAAGAAGAATATGCAGATATTGCACATCCTTCTGCTAAATACCATGAAAAGTCACATGGAGAGAGCTTTCTCGCATTAGCACAGAATAATCTGCGCCCAAATGGCTTGTATCTTTTTGACGAGCCGGAGGCTGCCTTATCACCTCAGAGACAGCTTACATTGTTGATGCAGATATCTATTGCTTTGATGATGGAAGCATACATTTATGTGAATATGAAGAAACAGAGAGCTATCAGGTGACGGAAATGTTTATAAACAATAGGCGGATGCTGCTGGATAGATTGCTGCTTACTTGACAATAAAAACACAGATAGATATTATAAAAATAATTATGTATTAAGATACGGATGATTACAGGGCAACAAAATACGATAAAGGAAGGATACCTTCATGAAAATTGCAATCTGCGATGATGAGAGCTCTATCCGCAAAATTTTAAAAGCAAAAATTCAAAAATATTATTTTTCCCACAGCATAGATTTTTCTATTGACTGTTATGTCAGCGGTAATGAATTGCTGCAACAACAGCTTGATGAAATTGATGTGCTGTTTCTTGATGTAGATATGCCGGGATTAAACGGAATGGAGACGGCAGGGGAGATACGCAAAACAAACAAGTCTATGCTCATAATTTTTTTGACTGCATATAAAGAGTTTGTATTTGAGAGCTTTAAAGTTGATACTTTCCGCTACCTTGTTAAACCTTTAAAGGATGCTGAACTGGCGGAGGTTCTACAGGCTGTGCAGGACAAACTCTATGCAGATGATGACAAATATCTGGTCTTTCAATTCCTAAATGAGAACTATAACATTAAGTACAGTGATATTCTATATATTGAAGGAATGCGTGACAAAATATGGATTCATTGTAAAGACGGAACATATCGCTGGCGAGGGGCGCTAAAAAACTTGATGGATATGCTGGCGGAACATGGGTTTTTTCAGGTACATCGCAGCTATATTATCAATATGGATAAAATTCAGAAATATAGTTCGCAGTCAGTTCAGATGGTGAACGGTGAAGAGGTTCCAATCAGCCGTTATAAGTTGGACGCATTTAAAGAAGAATATATTAAATATTGGAGTAAGGTACTATGACGAAGATACTGGCGTGTTTGGCATGTACACTGAATGTGATAGGACTATTGAGTTATATGTGCGGTCCGGCAACTTTGATTGAATTGTACAAATGGATGGGACGAAAGAAAAAAGCCTTATGTATATTGATTGCTGTTCTTGTGCTGCCAATCATTTCAAGCACGAATATCTATCTGGTGCTATTACTTGTGGTGGAATATGCTGTTGTTCTGTTTTTGTGTCGTGACAGAAAAGAGGTATTTAAAGGAGCGCCCTTGCGCGGAGTGATTGCGGTTATTTTTGCAATTGCGGTAGAAATGGAAATCTCATGGCTCTTCTACAGGCAGGGGGTGCAGCAGGTTACAGATGCAAGGATTCAGGTAATATGCTATCTTGGAATGGCAACAGTACAGTGCAGTCTGTTTATCTTGCGGGAGTGCCGCAAAAATAAACAGGGTTCAAAGAGGCAGTTGATTGTTGCCCTGGAGGTAAGATCTGTTGAAAACCTTGTATGGCTTGGGCTTTGCGTCAGAGGCGGCTTGTTTAATAGTGACTATATTATAATGACAACATGGTTTGTTTTTACGATTTTTATGTGCTATCTGGTATTTTTTATTCTTGCTTACCAGATGGAGGAACGAACAGCTATGGAAAAAAGAGCTGACATCCATGTAAACAGTTATGAGTATTATTTACATATGGAAGAGGAACATTTACAGATTCGCAAGATGTATCATGAAATGAAAAATCAGTTGATGATTCTTGAAAATGATACAGATATGGTAAATGGAACAAATGCGGAACAAATAAAGCTTTTTGGAGAGAAACTGGATTCTCTGGAACAGTTTTATCATACGGGTTTTCCTGCTCTGGATATTTTGTTGTTTGATGGCAGGATGAAGGCAGAATCCAGAGGAATCGAGTTTGAAGCGGTAATTTCAGAAGGATGTCTGTCTTTTATGAAGGAAGAGGACGTCAATGTTATATTCAGTAATGCTATTATCAATGCCATTGAGGCTTGTGATAAGATTTCAGAAGGTCATAAGTATATTCGGATTAAGGCAGGAAAAAATCTTGATGATACGTTGATTTATGTAAAAAACACTGTAGATACCGAGAGAGAAAAGGGGTCATTGAAAACAGGCAAAAAGAACAAGCGGCTGCATGGCATTGGTATGACGAGTATTCAGGAATGTGCGGAAAGGTACAATGGCTATGTATCAATTGTTGAGGAAGATAATACTTTCCAGCTTGCAATCTTATTCGGGGGTGTTTAAAAATGATAAGACGTATAAAATTGTGGTTAGCACTGTCGGCGGCAGTGCTGTTCATAGGAATAAACTGGCAGCCTGAGTCAGTGGAGGGGGCTTCCGTGGATTACGAGCGGGACTATCTGGAAACCGTGTTTGATTCAGAGGATGGGCTGGAAGGTACGGCGGCAAAATGTATCTATGCTTCATCTGATGGATTCCTTTGGATAGGCAGTTATACGGGCTTGTATCGTTATGATGGTACAGAATTTCAACGTTACTTTATTGATGACGGAGCTTTGCTGGTAAATGATATTGTGCAGGACGAGAATGGTATTCTCTGGCTGGGAACAAATGGTAAAGGTATTTACCGATTTGATGGTGAAGAGTTCACAAAATGCAGCGAAACACAATCGCTGGAAGGATGTGATATTATCAACCGACTGATACTGGATGATGATGGCAGGCTTTTCGCTGCAAGTAAAAATGGATTGCTTATTATTGATACAAAAGAGGATGATTCTCTTATCCAATACGACAAAGATACGGTGAATATGGACCTGCGTGATATTGGAATCTTGGATGGTGGAGAGATGATTCTCGTGGATCAGGAAGGCACAATATATGTGAGGGATGAGGAGGGGGTACGCAGCCTCAGCTACTCGGATATGCCGGAAAACTGCACTCCCCGCTGCATAGGTATTGGACAGGAAGAAAATTTTTATCTGGGAACCAGTGAAGAAACTATTATAAAAGTAAATCTATATGAAGGGATTCAGCAGATAATAGATTGTCCGGGCTTGTCCACCATTAATGCAGTGCAGAAATCTGAAGATGGTGGATTCTGGGTATGCAGCGATACAGGAATTGGATTTTTGAAGTGGAACACAATCAGTAAGCTGCAATTGCAGATAAATGATTCTGTAGAAGAAATGTGTACGGACTATCAGGGGAATCTGTGGTTTGTTTCTTCAAGGCAGGGGATTTTGCAGTTGTATGAAAATGGATTTTCTGATTTAGGAACATACTGGGGGCTGAATGACACAGTCAATGCCCTGCTTAAATGTGATAATTTAATATATGTAGGAACAGACAATGGATTGTATGGCTACATAGGAAAGGAACAGGTGTCAAATGAATTGATTTCCGCCTGCGAGGGGGAAAGAATCAGACATTTGTACATGGATAAGGGACAAAACCTATGGGTATCTACCTATCAGAACGGACTAAAAGAAATGCAGCCGGATGGAACAATCACGGTTTTTAATAAAGAAAACAGTGGATTGACAACGGATAGGATACGCTGTGTAAAAGAACAGGAGGATGGCGGGATTCTCATTGGCACTGAGCAGGGACTTTTTAGTTTGAGGGACAACAGTATAAGCTATCTGACGGAGGATGAGACACTGAACTCCAAGAGAATTTTGGATGTTGCTTACTATGAGGGGACAGTCTATGCAGCCACTGATGGATATGGTCTGTATGAAATCAAAGATGGTGAGGTCGTAAACATCTGGAACAAACAGAGCGGAATGGAATCAAATATTGTTATGAAAGTTGTGCCTTCGGTGAATATGAAGGGTGTCTGGCTGGTGACGGGTGAAAATATCTATTTGCTGGGGGCAGATGGAAGTCTGCAAAAAACATCAAATTATGGAATAGTCAATGCAAGAGATATTTTGATGAGTGGGGATGGATACGCTGTTGTACTGGCAGGCAATGGCATTTTTTATGCGGAAGAGACCGAACTATTAGCAGGGAATGGTTTGTATCTTCACTATGACCGCCGAGATGGTCTGCCAATAGACTTTACTTCCAATGCCTGCAATACGATTGATGAAAATATGGTATATATGTGTGGAACAACTGGAGTTGGTGGCATGAACCTATATGCGGAACAACCGGAAAGAGAAATGAATCTGTTCTTAAATGGAATCACAGCAGATGGTGAATCAGTGGACAGCAGTGATGAGACATTCTATTTACCGGCAGATACACATAGAATCAACATTGATGTACGCCCTGTGGATTATGCACATCAAAATCTTTATTTCGCATATCAGTTGGAAGGACTGGATGAAGAAATGACCTATTTGATGGATGGGGAGACGATGGAAGTCAGCTATACAAATTTACCAGCGGGAGACTATACCTATCATTTTTATGTGAGTGAGTATGGCAGCAATCGCTGTGTTGCAGAACTGGAAGTTTCTCTGCACAAGGAGTATCGTTTTTGGGAAATTCCTCAGATTCGTGGATTGATAATTATTTTAATACTGGCGGTAGGAGTATTGGTGTTTTTATTGCTTTTGGCAGTGCGGACAAAAGCAATTCAGGCAAATTATCGTATGCAGCTTCGCAGGGATGTGGATGCAGAGGTCGCAAAAACGGCTTATATGGATTTGGCAACAGGGGCATATAACAGAAATCGTTTTGAACAGGAAAGAGACCTGATTAACATGAGTGAGGTGTCGGCATTTTTCTCTGTCAGCGTCAATCATGCAGATTATTTAAAGGGAAAATATGGCAATTTCTATTTTGAAGGTCTGTTGCGAAAGCTGGTAGAAATAGTAGCTGATTGCAGTATAGAAGCAGTAGAGCTTTATCGGGTATCTGAAAATGTCTTCTGCTTCTGGAGAAAAGAAAAACTTGATTTAGAGAAATTTGTTGCCGATATGAAGGAACATTTTACTGCACAGAGCGAAGATGGGGTACCATTGTCACTTTCAATCGGTGCAGTTTACAATAATACGGTGGATAAAGAAAAGCTGATAGATCTTTTCGACCGTTGCGAGAAGATGAGGCTGCTGGACGAGAAGCATGCAGAGGCACAATTTATTCAAAGTAAGATGAAACTGCTATAATGCCATACATAAACTGCTATTTGTTGTGCGAAAACTGCTATTTAGCCTACGAAAACGTTTAAGATATAAATATGTAATAATATAACTTTCGGAGAATTTTATGTTTTCCGGAAGTTTTTTTATACCAAAATATAGTAACAAAGCTGCAGGATGAACTTGGAAGGTTCAAGTATTTGTAAGAGCAAAATAAAGGGGGAGAATAAATGGGTTTTAAGAGAATTAGTACCAAGATGCTGGTCAGGATTATTCCAGTCATCTTAATTGCGATGGGAATTTTAACTGGAGTCAGCATGCAGTCTGGCAAGTCTATTATTACAAAGCAGATAGCAACAAGCATGGAGGCAGAACTGCGGGCACAGGATGGTGCGGTGGGAGAGTATCTGGATTCTGTTTCAGACATGGCAACAATGTTTGCAAATATTGTAGAGACGGACTATACATCTACCGATATACAAACCTATGAAAAGATGCTGGCAAATATCATCTCCGAAAATAGTATTGTTCAGGGAAGTGGCATCTGGTTTGAGCCATATGTATATGATAGTGAAGAGAAATATATGGGACCATATGTGTATAAGGATGGAGATAAAACTGCTGTTACTTATGATTACAGTAATGCAGATTATGATTATTTTAATCAGGAATATTACATAATGAGCAGCTCCGCACAGGAAGCACAGTTTACCAATCCTTATTATGATGAAACATCAGATACAATTATGTCAACCTGTGCCTGTCCTATGATTGTAAATGGGAAATATATCGGTTGTGTGACAGTGGATATTGGATTAGAAACCATAACGAATCTGATTGAAAACATTAAAGTAGGTGAAAATGGTAAGGCTGTTCTGATAAACTCGGAAGGAGTTTATCTGGCAGGTGTAGATGCAGATAAGGTGCAGAATTCCGTAAACATAGCAGAGGATGAAAATACCTCTGTGGCAGCAGCGGGAGCTCAAATACTGGAAAATGACAGTGGAATGACCTCTTACAGTGTAAACGGTATGAAGAAAAATGTTTATTATGCGACATTAGATAGGACTGGATGGAAACTGATTATTGAGATTCCACAATCAGAAGTAAATGCACCATTGTATACAATGATAAAGATACTTGTATTTGTGGTCGTGCTTACAATTATTGTTGCCATCATAGTTGTATGGATGCATGTTACGGCAATAGCCAAGAGTATTCGCAAGGTGCAGGGATTTGCTGGATTTTTGGCAGGAGGAGACTTTACCATTAATGAGCTTGAAATAAAATCCAGAGATGAGATTGGGGAAATGAGTACATCCCTGAACCACATGTATGAGAGTAACCGAAATGTGATATGTAATATCAAAAATCATGCAGAGGAGATGGAGGACTCCAGTGACAGGCTCAAAGAAGCTGTGCTTAAATTAAAAGATAAATTTCAACAGATGCAAAATTATATGAATAATGTTAATGCCGAAATGATTTCTACCAGTGCGGCTACAGAGGAGGTTAATGCTTCGGCAGAAGAGGTACTTTCCAATGTTAATCTGCTGGCAGAACGGACATCGGACAGTATGGAGATGGCACGTCAAATCCGCAAAAAAGCTTTGGAAGTGGGAGATAACAGTAGAAATGCATATGATTCTGCAACATCTTTATCAAAGGAATTTGAGGAGCGTCTGCATAGCAGTATTGAAAATGCTAAAGTGGTCGAAAGCATAGGAGAACTGGCAAATGTGATTTCCGGTATTGCAGAGCAGATTAATCTTTTGTCACTAAATGCATCTATAGAGGCTGCCAGAGCAGGAGAAGCCGGAAGAGGGTTTGCTGTTGTAGCAACTGAGATTGGAACACTGGCTGGAAGTACTTCAGAAGCAGTAGAGCAAATACAGTCAACAATTATGGAGGTAAAGGAAGCCTTCAATGGACTGGTAAAGGATACACAGGGATTGCTGGAATTTGTGCAAAACAGGGTAGCTCCGGATTATAGTAATTTTGTAGGGGTGGCAGACCAGTACGAAAAGGATGCGGAAGCAATTGACGAAACCTCGCGTCAGATTTCAACAATGTCTGAGACTATCAGAAATATCATGGAGGAGGTAAGCGAAGCGGTACAGAATATCGCAGAAGCAACACAGCATACGACAGAATTAAGCTCTGATATCATGAGTGATATTGATTTTGTCTCAAGCAATATCACAGATGTGTCAAGTATGTCAGACACACAGGACAGCATTGTAAAGGACTTAAATGAGGTAGTAGCAGAATTTAAGCTGCAATAAAGATAAAATGGGCTTCTGAAGAAATTCAGGAGCCTTCGGACTATAGAAACAAAGGATGGGTAAACCAGATGACTGGTGGAAAAAAGAAGTCGAATATCATACAAATAAGTATTACAGCATTAGCTCTTGTATTGGCGGCACTTATCATTGTAATGATGGTAATTGTATCTGGCATTCAGGGTACGGCGCGTGTAATAAATTATGCAGGTCTGGTGCGTGGAAAGACACAGAGGATTATAAAACTTGAAATTGCAGGACAAAGGGAAGACGAAATGATTCAGGATATAGAAGTTTTCATCGATGGACTGCGTAATGGCAATGATGAGCTGGACTTGGTACGTCTGGATGATATAGATTTTCAAAATAAAATGAAGGAGCTGGATGAATATTTTTCCCTCTTACGTCAGGAAATCTATCGTGTGCGTACAGATGGATATGAGAACACTGATATTATTTTAAAAAGCGAAAAATTCTTTGATATTTGCGATGAAGCTACGAGTCTGGCAGAATCATATTCGCAGAAAAAAGCAACAGCATTGTCAGTTTTGGAAAAATATATTACGGCAGACATAGCAGCGTTGATGTTTTTAATAGGATATGAGTTCATAAAAGCAGTACGTTATGCAACTATGAACCGAGCTTTGCAGCGTAAGGTATATCTGGACAGTGCAACAGGACTTCCAAATAAAAATAAGTGCCAGGAATTGCTTGATGAGCCAGAGCTGCCAACAGCAGACACATGTGTATGTAGTTTTGACTTGAATAATCTGCGTCGAATCAATAACAGTATGGGGCACGAAGCCGGGGATGCGTATATTCATAGATTTGCAGTCTGTCTGAGGGCTTCTATGCCAGCAGAACAGTTTGTGGGGCGCAATGGCGGTGATGAATTTATTGCAGTTATACATGACTTGAACAAAGAGCAAATAGAGCAGTGCCTTGCAAAAGTCCATAAAGATATGGACGAAGAAGCCAGAGAATATCCGGATACACCTCTGAGCTATGCAGTCGGGTATGCAGTTGCAGCAGACTTCCCTGACAGTACAATGCGTGAATTATTTGATTATGCAGACAAAAACATGTATATCAATAAAAATCATGTAAAGAGGGAAGAGGCGGCTGCACAAAGACAAGAGGATTATCAGCTTTTAAAGACACTCAGACAGTATGGCAATAATTTTTGTGACTGTCTGTATTGTGATGCAGGCATGGACACCTATCGTACAATACGAGCCAGCGAAAATTTCTTTTTAGCAGAGGATGGAAGCTATTCCGGTGCGATTGAGCAGATTGTTGAGGAGCAGGTAGAAAAGAGTGATCGAGCAAATATTCTGAAAAGTCTTCAGTTATCTGAGCTGTATGAGAATGTCAAGGACACAAAAGATGTGCAGGTGCTTCAGTATGATACCAGCGAAGAGGGAATTTATAATCGTTTGACCCTGATTCCTATAGACTGGAATACGGATGGAAAATTACACCATTTTCTTTTGGCATTTGAAATAATTCGCAAGAGCTCGGATAAGCAGATTGATGCCAAAGAACAGTTAGCGCTTTATTATGAGCAGCTTAAGCAGTCTATTTTGGAAAATGACAGTTATGTAGATGCATGGCTGGAACTGGCTGATGTGACTTATACAGTAAATTTGACAAAGGATATTATTGAAAAAAGCAGTAAACAGCTTTTTGATTATCCTATGCCATGCTCCTATGAGGATTATTGCCGTGAATATGCAAAGAAAGTAACGCAGGAGACAATCGGAAGATATTGTATGGCAGATAATTCAGATAAACTTCTGAAATGCTTTGAAGCTGGAGAGACACACCTTTCTATTGAATATTGCGTGCATGAGGAGGATGATACTATCCGATGGATTCACAAGACAGTTTTGATGACTCAGACATTGGTGTTTGATTTGGAGACACAATCAGAAATACCTGTAGTCAATGCAATTATTCTTTTACAGGATACATCGCAAATGCATGCCAGAGAAGAGCTGGAGCATGCACGTCTGCAGGCGGCGTTTGATGAAATGCAGACTGCCAATCGGGCAAAAACAAACTTTCTAAGCCGCATGAGTCACGACATCCGCACTCCGTTAAATGGAATTATTGGTCTTTTAAAGATAGATGAAGATCATTTTAATAATAAGGAAATGATTATAGAAAATCATAAAAAGATGAATATTGCAGCGGAACATCTGCTTTCGCTTATAAATGATGTTCTACAGATGAGTAAGCTGGAAGAGGGACAGATTGTACTGACGCATGAGTTTATCAGTATAGGTGATTTAACCCGCGATATTGTCAGCATTATTATTGAACGTGCTGTTGAGGCAGGTGTTGAATGGGATTATGAAAAAGGAAAATCAGAAATTCCTTATCCATATATTTACGGAAGTCCATTACATTTACGCCAGATTTTTTTAAATATATATGGTAACTGTATTAAGTATAATCATCCTGGTGGTAAAGTTTCTACTATTGTTGAAGCCGTGGATGAACAGGATGGAATATGCACATATCGCTGGACAATTTCTGATACCGGAATCGGTATGAGTTCGGAGTTTTTAGAGCATATTTTTGATCCGTTTACACAGGAAAAAACAGATGCAAGAAGTGTTTATCGTGGAACGGGGCTGGGAATGACGATTGCAAAAGGTCTGCTTGAACAGATGAATGGAAGTATTGAAATCACAAGTACGGTTGGAGCAGGGTCTACATTTATAATTACGATTCCATTTGAAATTGCTCCACCACCGAAAGAAATGCCTATAGAAGAAACACAGCAGGATGCGGATATTGAAGGCTTAAATTTATTAGTTGCAGAGGATAATGATTTAAATGCTGAGATTGCAGAAATACTGCTAAAAGATGCTGGTGCCGAGGTGACCCTTGTAAAAAATGGAAAGCAGGCAGTAGAACTATTTCAGACAAGTGAGCCTGATTGCTTTGATGCCATTCTTATGGATATTATGATGCCGGTTATGGATGGACTGACAGCAACGAGAAAAATCAGGGAAATAACAAGAACAGATGCCAAGCAGATTCCAATTATCGCAATGACAGCAAATGCTTTTGAGGAAGATGCTAAAAAATGTTTTGCAGCAGGAATGAATGCACACATACCAAAACCATTTCAGATAGAGAAGGTAAAAAGGACACTTGTGCAGTATTGTAAAAAATTAGAGAATAAAATGGTATAAATTAAGATTATAAGGGAGGAAGGAACAGATGGAAAAAACAAACTATTCAGTGGAAGAACTGTTAATGTACGCTTACAAGTATAATAAAATTCCTTCTGTACTTTTTGCTAAGAATAAGGAATGTCAATATGTTTATACATCTGAGATTGAAGAGGCAGTTAATGGAGGAGAGGAGCACTCCATTATGGGCAAAACAGATATGGATATTCAATATGATTCGGAACTTGGAAAAATGTATTATGAACAGGACAGGGAAATTATCAGAACAGGACAGCCGGTTCACTGTTATTCAGAGTTTTTTGTGAAGGGGAAAAAGGAAGTTAAGGAGATTTCCAAAAATCCTATATATAACAGTTCCAATGAGATTATTGGTATTTGTGGAGTGGTCAATGATGTTACAGAACTTATGAATCTGAAAGAGAAGTTTGAAAAGCTAAGCATACTGGATAAAACTACAGGATGCTATAATCGCAACTTTTTTTTGAAACATAATTATAGTAATCAGGAAAGTATGCCCTGTGCGTATGTTATGTGTGATGGTAATGATTTAAAAGCTGTAAATGACCGATATGGACATGAAACAGGAGACCAATATATTCAGTTGGTGGGGGATGTTTTAAAGTATGTAGTAGATAAAAAAGGAATTTGTATTCGCTGGGGCGGAGATGAATTTCTACTTATTGTTCCAAATTGCAACAAAGCTGACTGCCAACAGCTATTGCAGGAAATTGAATATGAGGAAAATTTAAAAAGAAAGATTTTCCCACAGATTGATATCGCAGTGGGATTTTCTATACGTTTTAATATGGAACAATCTGAGGAGAGCGTTATACATGCTGCTGATCAGGCTATGTATCAAAACAAAGCAAAAAGGAAGGCAGAAAGACATGGAAATTAGAAAAGAATATGAAATCTATATAAAAGATTTTGCCAGAGCCCTGCCAGCAACCTTGTTTTTTAAAGATACAGAGGGAAGATATGTTTTTTCCACTAAAGTCAATGACATGTTAAATGTAGGACCGGAGGGGACTATCGTAGGGAAAAAGGATACGGATATACAAAGTGATAAGGCTTTGGGAGAGCGATATTACGAAGAAGATATGCAGATACTGAAAACTGGAGAGCCTACGCATTGTATAGATTATTTTAGAACTCCTGATGGCAGAGAGACCTATCTTGAAATTATGAAAGATGCCATTCGCAATGATGAGGGTGAGATTATTGGGATATGTGGTATTTGCAACGATGTGACGGAAATAGAAAAGCTCCGCCGTCAGTATGAGAGACTTAGCCTGCATGACCCGATGACAGGAGCATATAACAGAAATTATTTTGCAGTGTATGATTTTGACAATGAACAGAGCCTGCCATGCAGCTATATATTTTGCGACTGCAATAACCTAAAGAAAATAAATGATAGTTTTGGTCATGATATGGGAGATAGATATATCATTGAGGCATACAAAATTTTGAAGGACGTTATTAAAGATGACTCTGTTATTGTTCGTTGGGGTGGCGATGAATTTCTCGTTATTACACCTCAGTGTGATATGGCTGCACATAAGGAACTTATGAGAAAAATAGAGATTTATCAATCTAAGCTTTCTGGGATTAAATCAGAAATGGGACTTTCCGTTGGGGGTGTAATGCGAAAAACACTGGAAATGACAGAATCATTAGCTCTGAAACAGGCAGATCAGATGATGTATAAGAATAAAAAAAATACAAAGTAGACATTTTACAAAGCCCGAAGCGTCAGCTTCGGGCTTCAATTTATCCTTTATTTCTCCGCAGAGTAAAGCCTGCTTTTTTTGTTACACAAAAAAGACATTTCGTTACATTTGACTGAAGTGGAGAAAGCAAAATAGCGATATAAAATACAAAAGCGAATGCACAGTAGGAAGCAATGAAGATGTCACATCGCAATCAACATTTGATGCAAAGGCATAAGTTTGTATGCAATCCCTAAAAGGAGTAAATAATGGTGGCTTTAGAAATGTAGGAACAAAGGAGAGGATATTATGAATATTGATTACAGTCAATTTTACAGAGGAACAACGAATATTCCCTCATATGGGAATGGTACATATAAGAAAGACACCCTTGTAAAGTATGAATTTAATACTACGGATGAACATGGCAACAAGGTTATGGACAAGATGTCAAGGGAAGAAACTCTGCAGACAATAAAGGATATCAGCTCACTGTATGGAGATGCGGTTATTGTTGAGTTTTCGGGAGATGGAATGGCTGCACTTGTGGAAAACAAGAAAGGTATATTGGATGCCGATGTAACACAGGAGCAGCGGGAAGCAATGGATGCGAGAAATGCAGCGTTCCAAAAAGAAATCACGCAGGTTGATATGATGAGGACGATGGACAGCAGTGCATACACTTACGGAAATGTAAAAGATGAAAATGTAAAGTCATCAAAGAATAGCGAAAAGAAGGTAGAAGAAGTAAGTGATTCTCAAAATGTATCTGCAAAAGATAAGACAGCAGATTATTACGACTATTTGAAGAAGAAATATGATTGTGTAAAAAAAGGCAGTGTAGCTTTGTCCGATGCATATGTGAAAGAATGTGCAAACAATCCACAAAAGGCGAAAGAACTTGAGGAAAACTTAGATTTTTTCAAGCAGAGCTATGAGAGCGGTTATCAAAATGCAAAAGCGAATGCACAGGCTATCGGCGCAAGACTGGTCAAGCATACAGAGAGCTGGAGCATTGACAGTACAGGAAATGTGACAATGGTGGCAGAAACAACGGTTACATCTGATACAGGGGTTAAAAGCTGGAAAGAGCTTCAGGAGGAACGACAGGAAAAACTGAAAGAGAAGAAAGCAGAAGAAAAAAAGCAGGAAGAACGCTTACAGGAGAAAAAAGAAGAGCAGGAGCGGATAGATGCTGAAAAAGTTGATGTGTATCACAAAGCAATAGATATAAGCGTTTGATAAAACAGAGGGGGCAGGATTATGGCAATAACAGGTATTGATAACAGCAACGTGATAACAAGCACGGTTGAATTAAAAACATCACGTCCCGATGTGACAAAAACAGAGCAGATTAAGACGGGCTATAGTAATGTAAATGATTATTCAAAATATTTGCAGAACAAATACGCATACATGAATACCGGGCTGACTTCAATGCAGGGCATTCCGACAACGGTATCTGTTTCAAGTGCATTTTTACAGAAGTGCATGAATGATCCGGAAAGAGCAAAGTATCTGGAGGAAAACTTAGCAGCCATTCCGGATTGTACAAAAAGTGCGATTAATGGATGTTTGGGCACTTTGACAAATCAGAGTTATATGATTGATGCAAACGGAAATATTATAGAGACAGCATCTGGTACAAATGATCCGGATGGGAAAATAGCAAAAGAGAACAGAGAAACAGAGGAAAAGGTAAAAGAAGAAAAAGCGGCAAAGAAACGTGCAGAAAAATCAGCAGAAAGAAAAGAAACGGGTGATTATACCTTATCCGTAACTGGTACTGATGTAAAAAGTATGACACAGAGCCTTGTAGCAGAATCTGTGAGTATTTCTGCACTTGATAGATCAAGTTTTGATATTAAGGCATAAGAGGGTTCGGTAAAAGGAAAATATAAGAAGCCCGAAGCGTCAGCTCCGGGCTTACAATTTATCCTTTATTTCTCCACAGAATGACTTGCAATATACTTAATAATCTTAACAGCAGTCTCCATGCCCTCCACACTTATGTGCTCAAATGGACCGTGGAAGCCATATCCGCCAGTGCCCAGGTTTGGACATGGCAGTCCCATAAATGACAGTCTGGCGCCGTCTGTGCCGCCTCGTACAGGGCGGGAAAGTGGCTCAAGCCCTACAGATGAGATGGCATCACGGGCAAGGTCTATGGTATACATGTTTTTCTCGATTACAGAGAGCATGTTTTCATATGAATGGGTGATGTTCAGGGAAACTGTGCCTGCTCCGTACTTCTGGTTCATTTCTACCTCAATAGTCCTTAAGCGGTTGAGGCGGCTCTCAAATACGTTTTTGTCATGGTCTCTTACTATATAAGACAGGGTAGCAGATGCCACATCTCCTGACATGTCGCACAGGTGATAGAAGCCCTCACGTCCCTCTGTGTGGGCAGGAGTCTCATTTTCTGGAAGCATGCCTGCGATTTCACAGCCTACAAGGGCTGCGTTTACCATGATGTCCTTTGCCTCGCCTGGATGTACGTTTACACCTGTGATATTAAAGGTTGCGCTGGCAGCGTTAAAATTCTCATAGGCTACCTCGCCCTCGTAGTCTCCATCCACAGTGTAGGCATATTCAGCTTTAAAATAGTCCAAATCGAATAAATCTGCACCAGCGCCCACTTCCTCGTCAGGAGTGAATCCAATCCAGATATCGCCGTGAGGAAGCTTCTCCTTTATTATCTCCTCCACAGCAGTCATTATCTCTGCCACGCCAGCCTTGTCATCTGCGCCCAGCAGGGTTGTTCCGTCTGTTGTGATAAGTGTTCTGCCCTTTAAGCTGCTTAAAGATGGAAAATCGCTGACCTTAAGATAAGCACCTGAGCCTTTTAACAGGACATCATTTCCATCATAGTCAGGGATAATCTGAGGCTTGACATTTTCTCCCGTGTAATCAGGGGCTGTATCCATGTGGGCAATAAAGCCAACAGCCTTTTTGTTTTCCATGCCAGGGGTGGCAGGCAGGAGACCATAGACATAGCAGTGGTCAGTCAGAGTTACCTTCTCAAGCCCTAAGTCCTTTAACTCTTTTTCCAGTACCCTTGCAAGCGTGAATTCACGCTCACTGCTAGGGATGTTTTGGTTTGTTTCATCGGAGGTTGTCCAGTAAGAAACATAGTTTAATAATCTTTTTTCGACGTTCATAAACATTTCCTTTCAAATTAATTAAATTTTTTTTAAAAAAGTCTTGCATTTCTATTACCTATACTATATAATAAATTTTGCGTTTAGGAAAGACGTAAATTTAATACAAGCGCCTCTAGCTCATTTGGTAGAGCACCTGACTCTTAATCAGGGTGTGCAGGGTTCGAGCCCCTGGAGGCGCACTAATAAAGTATCGGTTTTATGGACGAAGGAGCCATGGGGTCGGTGCTTTTTTATCGCATAAAAGAAGTACGATTCTGTGAGTC
>CAVKUD010000023.1:0-22658 GCA_963659315.1 Senegalimassilia sp.
AATACGCATCAATAAAATACTGCGACATAGCCAACGGCTTAGGCTGCAGGACTGTGCTTTTTGTCTCAGGCTGCAGGAACCACTGCAAGGGCTGCTTCCAGCCTGAGACATGGTCATTCGATTACGGAGAGGACTTCACAGAGGAGGTGCAGGAGCAAATTCTCAAATCCCTGGCACCAGCATATGTGCAGGGACTTACACTGCTGGGAGGCGACCCCTTTGAGGAGGAAAACCAAAAGGCCCTGCTTCCATTCGTGGAAAAAGTCCATGAGCAGTATCCAAACAAAGACATCTGGGCATATACAGGATATGTGTATGACGAGGATTTAGTAGAGGGTGGCAGAAAATACACAGAGGACACAGATAGCATCTTATCCATGATAGACATATTGGTGGACGGACCATTTGTGGAGGATCTAAAGGACATAACCCTCAAATTCAAGGGCTCATCCAATCAGCGGGTTATTGATTTAAAGAAAACCAGAGAAACCGGAGAAATTGTAATTGCAATTTGATGTATACATTTGCCTGATGTAGGGGTTAAGACAGAAATTTAGAACAAGAGATTGCAAAATTATTATAAACATGGCAAAATAGCCTTGGTAGTTGTTTGAACGAGGGAGAAATATACATGAAGAAAAAATGGAGTATGATTCTTGGCGTGATATGCTATGCACTTGGAATTTTCTGCTCAATATATGTTGGCGGCTGGCTTATGCTTATAAAGCCCATACAGGGATTACTGGCAGCCTATACAATGAAGACACTTACATTTACTTTTTTGATTAAAAGTATAGTAAAGATAGCATTTTCATCAACCTTTGGAGGTCTGGTGTGGTGCATAGGATATATAGGCTATAACTTTTTCAGAGGCACAGAGGACCCTGACTGGAACGCAATAGAAGAAAAGTTCAAGACAAAGATAGCAAAGCTTGAGCAAAGAGATAAGGAAGCAGAAGAAAAAGCTGAGACAGAAAAGGTAGAGGAATAAGGATGAAGCTTAGAGTACCTGATTATTACAGTGAGTTTTCCTGTATTGCAGATAAATGCAAGGATAGCTGCTGTATAGGCTGGGAGATAGATATTGACGAGGATACTCATGATTACTACAGGCAGATAGAGGGAGCATTTGGCGAAAGGCTCAGGGAAAATATGTATATAACAGAGGACGGCGATTATAGCTTTAGATTAAAGGAGCATGGTCGTTGTCCTTTCTTAAACTCCAAAAATCTATGCGATATTTGCATAGAGCTGGGAGAGGAAGCCCTAAGCGAGGTCTGCACAGAGTACCCGAGATTTGCCATAGAGTATGAGGATGTATTGCAGAAATGCTTAAGCCTGTCCTGCGAAGAGGTGGGCAGAATCCTCTTTACAAGGGAAAATCCTGTAAAGTATGTGGAAATGGAACTGCAGGAGGATGGGTATTTTTTCGAAACTTGTGAGCATGACGAGAATTTTTATGAAAATAAAATAGAAGTTGTCGAACATATTGGAAATGGTTGTGAAACAGAATGTGAATCATATGAGGAAAATGGTGCAGCGTATAAACAGTGTGGAGAAAAATGTGATGTAGAATGTGAGCAGAAGCTGGAAGAAATATATGACACGGATGATTACGCAGTTTTGCCAGATTTTATGGAAAAAGTACAGGACTCCATGTTCCAAATTCTTGAGGACAGGAGCAAAAGCATCTGGGACAGGATGCAGGATTATCTGAGCTTTGCGCAAATTGTACAGGAAGCCATCAATAAGGGAGATGAACCTGGTTTAATAGAGGATTATAAGACCCAGGCACTAAATCAGGAAAAGAAATTGTCAGATTATTCATCATGGAATAATTTTGCAGGATTTTCTGCAAGATTTAGTATCTTTGAAGATATGGAAACACTAGATGCTGAGTGGAACAATGCCAAGAGAGAGATAAGGGAGACTCTGACCGAGGACTCATATTCGGACAAATTACAGGATTTTATGGAATCAGGGGATATGCTTGAAAAGGATTATGAGCACCTGATGACATATTTTACCTTCAGATATATGTTAAACTCCGTCTATGACAGCAATGTAATATCCTATGCAAGACTTGCTGTATTATTTACACTTATGATCAGGGACATGGACGTTGTCAGGTACCGTTTGAACGGAAAGCATTACGCTCTTAGTGACAGGATTGATGTAGCAAGGATTTTTTCCAAGGAAGTAGAGCACTCCGAGGATAATGTGGAATATGCTCGAGAAGAAATTATGTTTGAAAATTGAGAGCTTATTTTGAAAATGATATTGTGGTATAATATAAAAAAGAATGCATATTATATGAAAATGGGGAATATAGTGAATGACGCTAGAATTTATAAAACAGCTTTGTAAGGAAAGAAAAATTAAATGGTCTACTCATGCAGCATCGAGAATAAGAGAAAGAGGTTTACGGAGAGATGATGTAATAAGATGTATTAATGATGGAGAAATTATAGAAGATTATCCAGATGATTTCCCACATCCGAGTTGTTTGATATATGGACATGCAGTAGATGATAAAATTATTCATGTTGTAGTAGGATGTGATGAGGAATATATATACATAATAACTGCATATATTCCAAATCTTGAAAAATTTGAAAGTGATTTAAAAACAAGAAAGGAGTAACAGATATGTGTTTTTATTGTAAATGTAAAACAACAGTTCCCAGTGTGACAACACATGTAGTAACGTTGAAAGATTGCGTAATTATTGTTAAAAATGTACCTTGTGAAGAATGTGAGCAGTGTGGGGAAAAATATTTTAGTGATGAAGTAATGGAAGAACTTGAGCATATCATTGATAAAGCGCAGGAGATTGCAAGTGAAATTTACATTACGGATTTTACTCATAGAGCTGCATAAAATGTGACACCCCAGATTTCATGAATATTGATATGCCCCCTGTCAAGTAGACAGGTGAAATATCTAAAAATGAGTACACATTATACCTACATTTCGATTGAAGTGTAGGTATTTTTCTATGCACACCATTTCTCTTTATATTTTTTTATTCGTTTGTTTTCTGGAATAGGATATTCTGTTGGATTGCCCGAAGCAAGACCTTCTTGACGCACCTCTAGCGGTGTTTTACAGTTATATCTATCCTGAGGTCTTTCTTTTGAATAAAATCTTATATATTCAGCTATTGCATTACGCAATGATTTTTCATCAGTTATTTCATACATATGATACATTTCAGATTTGATAATTCCCCAAAAACCTTCCGTTGGACCATTATCTATGCAATGACCTACACGTGACATGGATTGTGTTATTTCCTGTTTTTCAAGTTTTTTCTTGAATGTTTTGCTTGTATATTGAAAGCCACGGTCAGAGTGAAAAATAGGTCTGGCATCAGGATTATCCATAATCGCTTTATCAAAAGTTTTAAAAACTAAGTTATTATCATTTCGTCCGCTGATTACATATGCTACTGGATATCTGTCATATAAATCTATGATGGCACTTAAATATATTTTCTTTTTATCACCGGGAACTTTAAATTCGGTTACATCTGTAGCCCATTTTTGATTTGGAGCGGTAGCATAAAAATCTCGTTGAAGAAGATTTTCTGCTGTTTCATCAGGTTTTGAGTATGTATATTTTTTCTTCTTTTTTCTTATTACCGAATGTATCCCAAGTTTTTTCATGATTCTATGAACTCTTTTTTTGCTGTAATTAGTATGATTAAAATGATTAATCCAAGATGTCATTCTTCGGTATCCCAGGATGTGATTGAATCGCTCATCATATTCTTTAATCAACTCTGCAAGTTTGATATTTTCGATTTCAGCATCAGGCTTTTCATGTTTAAGCCACTTATAGTAGGCAGTGCGGGATATTTCTAGTTGCTTACACATCCATTCAATACTCCATTTTTTCTTTGAGTGTAATTCCTTTATTGCTATATATTTTGCTTCGTATCGTATTTTTCCTAATCTCACATCCTTTCGAATTCTTTCACTTTTTTTAACAGTTCTACAACCATATCCTTTTCTTCTAATTGACGTTTTAAGCGAAGATTTTCTCTTCTAAGACGTTCTAATTCATCGACCTCATCATCAGATTTATGATGTCCTCTTTTATCTGTCAAACCCTCTAAACCACAAGTAGCATATTTTCTCACCCAGTTGTATACTTGGCTATAGGAAACCTCAAACTTGGCTGCAGTATTTTTATAATCACGATTGTTATTTAAGCAATACTCAACAATCTTTTTTCGTTCTTCTTTGGTTGTCTTTCTTCTTGCCTCTGCCATATAGACCTCCTGTTTGGGATTATAATCTTTAAGTTCTATATTGGCATTATACATCTTTATCCATTTTCTTAATAGACCAGATGAGATATCGTATTGATTACCTAATTCAATTGATGATGCTTCACCACGTATATATTTTTCGACTATTTCAATCTTAAATTGTTTTGAATAGGAATGATTTTTGGTTTTCTTTGCAAATCCTACAACACCATATTTATTATATATGGCTGCCCAATCTTGAATAGTTCTTGTCGAAATATGAAGCTCACTACATATTTCTGTTCTGGTACGATTCCCCTCAATGTAGTCAATACAAGCGTGTTCTTTTTCTTGAGGAGTAAACCTTTCTTTTCTAGACATGAAAAATACCTCCAAAGTAGCAGATTTTTATATTTAATCTGTCTACTTTAGAGGTATCATATCATATGAAATCCGGGGTGTTTTACTTATTTATCCAGCAAATCCGTATAAAATTCAGTATAATCCGTCTTACCTTCCTTAATATAGTCAATCGCAGAAGAAGGATGCTGATTCAGGCGTCCAGTCAGCAGATAAGGAATATCATATCCCCATACAGCCCCAGATTCCTTGACCTTAAGCATATGCTCCTCAATAAACTTAAGCACAGGGAAGATATTGTACTTAGGATTTTTAAGGAAGCTTAAGAGCAGCTCTGTGGCGCAGTTGCCGGCTCCACGTCCCATACCCATCATAGTGCAGTCTAAGAGACTTACACCTCTTGCAGCAGCCTCAATAGTATTAGCAAAGGCAAGCTGCTGGTTGTTGTGGGCATGCATACCTATGTATTTTCCGTATTTTTCTCCGATTTCAGTGTATTTGTCAGCGATGCTTCTAATCTGTTCTGGGTAGAGGGCACCATAGCTGTCTACAATGTAGATACCATCAGCTGAGCTTTGTCCTACCATTTCAAGAGCCTGGTCTATGTCAGCCTCCTTGGCATTTGAAACCGCCATGATATTACATGTGACCTCGTAGCCCTTAGCCTTGGCATCCTCAATCATGTCGATTGCAGCAGGCATCTGGTGTACATATGTAGCCACTCGCACCATGTCGATTACACTTTCACTTTTTGGCAGGATATCTTCCTTATAATTACAGCGCCCCACATCTGCCATCACAGAAATCTTCATATCCGAATTGTTGTCACCTACGATAGCACGGATGTCATCCTCGTCGCAGAATTTCCATTTTCCAAATTTATTTACATCAAATAATTCCTTAGATGCCTTGTAACCAAACTCCATATAATCAACGCCGGCCTTGACATTTGCACGATAGAGAGCGTTGATAAAGTCCTCTGTAAACATAAAATTGTTTACAAGCCCTCCATCTCTTATTGTTGCATCAAACACCTTGATGTCTGAACGTACTGTCATTAAGTCGCCTTTTTGAGCCATTTTCGTTTCCTCCTGTCTGTTCGTCACTTTAATGCGTTCCAGTTTAACACTTTAAAGCGGATGAGTATATCTTACCATATTCATAAGAAAAATCAAGAAAAATTATTAATTTATTATTTAAACTTAATATTTTCTTAAAAGCCTTTTCATGGAAAATCATTGTGCTAGAATGCAAAATGAGCACAGAGGAAGTGCGAAGAAGAGATAAAGAAAAAGGAGAATAGCATGAAAAAAGGATTTTTCAAAAGCAAAAAATCAAAGGTTTTATTGATAGTGCTTATCGTGATTATAGTCTTAATTGCTCTTATAGCCAGGGCATGTGGCAATATGGTGAGCAGTGTGGCAGATGGCATGACATATGTAGAGGTGCAGAAGGCTCAGGTCAGGGATTTGTCACAGTACATTTCTGTAACCGGTAACGCAGAGGGAGTCAGCAAGACAAATGTAACCTCAAAGGCATCGGCTGAAGTAACAGCAGTCAATGTGTCTGTGGGAGATGAAGTGACAGCGGGCGATGTGCTTGCAACACTGGATTCATCATCTATATCTTCACAGATAAGTTCAGCAAAAACTACAATCAGTAACCAGCAGGCAATTACACAAAATACTTATGGTCAGAACCAGAGAGCCTTGGAGCAGGCACAGGAGGATTACAACACAGCCAGCAATCAGCTTGCGGCAGACAGGGGCACGCTTGATAGCAAAAATGCCACACTGGCAACCCTTGACCCTGCATCTGAGGAATATGCAGCCCTTGCAGCAGAGATTGAGTCAATAAAAGCAACTGTAGCATCAGAGCAGTCTGCACTTACATCCCTGTCAAGAGCGGTAGAATCAGCACAAAATGTAGTTGACATGGAGAAATACCAGTCATCAGATGATACTGCTTCTACAACACTTGATGGCTTAAAGGAGCAGCTTGCGGACTGTGAGCTTACAGCACCTATAAGTGGTGTGGTCACAGCTGTTAATGTATCTGTCGGAGACAGCAACACACCTGGAACTGTTTTATTTACCATAGAAGATACAAGTACGATGAAGATAACAGCTGCCATTGATGAGAAGGACATCCTCAAGGTAAATGAGGGACAGGAGGTTGTTATCACATCAAATGCCCTGGGTGATGAAAAGCTGTCAGGGGTTGTAAGCAAGGTGGTAAAGGTAAAGAGTACATCCTCAGCGACAGACGCTTCTGGCAGTCAGACTGCGACAGGCGGATATTCAGCAGAGATTACTATTTTAAGTGACTCAGACCTGCTTGTAGGCATGTCAACCAAGGCAAAAATCATTATCTCCCAGAGAGACAGCACACTTGCTGTACCATATGACCTGGTAAAATATGATGATAATGGTGACGCATACATCCTTGTGCCAGAGGACAATGGAGACGGCACATACACAGCAAAGAGATGCAATATCACAGTTGGTGAGGAAATAGACTACTATACAGAGGTGCTTGGCGGAGACTTAAAGGCTGGTGATTATTTTATCTATGACTACTCTGTAGAAGAGGGCGATATAGTCTACTGTGATTTGGAGAGCGCAGATATTCAGGATACAGAAGCCACAGAGTCAGTAGATGGTTTGGGTGCAACAAGCAGTACTGAGTCAGTTACAGGTGTAAATCAAACAGAAAGTACAGAATCAGTAAGCGGTACAGAAGCCACAGACAGCACAGATAAAACAGACAGTACAGATAAATCAACCAGCACAGACAATAAAGAGGAGGCAGCAGAGTGAGTGAACCAGTAATTCGTATGGAAAACATCATCAAACGATATTACGAAGGCAAGCCCAACGAACTGCAGATACTAAACGGAATAAACCTTGAAGTAAACGAGGGCGAGTTCGTATCGATAGTTGGAGAGTCAGGCTCTGGTAAAAGTACCATGATGAATATTATCGGAGTCTTAGACCGACAGTCAGAGGGAAACTATTTCCTTGAGGGCAGGGATGTCAATCTATTGTCTGATGATGAGAGAAGTACAATCAGAAACAGCAGGATAGGCTTTGTATTTCAGAACTTTAACCTGCTGCCAAGAGCAAATGCATTAAAAAATGTCATGGTACCACTAATGTACAACCCTAAGCGTCCTAAAAATGGACAGGAAAAAGCCATGGAGATGCTTAAGATGGTAGGCATGGAAGAGAGAGCAAGCCACAGACCTAATGAGCTTTCGGGAGGACAGAAGCAGAGAGTGGCAATAGCAAGAGCCATGATAAATGACCCAGCCATAATCCTTGCGGATGAGCCTACAGGAGCGCTGGATTCAAAAACAGGCCATCTGGTTATGGATTTATTCCACAGGCTCCATGAGGAGCAGGGGAAGACAATAGTTCTTATCACACACTCAAAGGAGCTGGCGCAGGAGACCCAGAGGATTATAACCCTAAGTGATGGAAATATAATTGGCAACGCTGATAATCCAGACTACAGGGACGTGGTTGCAAGGAGAAAGGCACAAAGCGCAGGAGGTGAGGCATAATGCTATTTGAAAATATAAAAGAAGCCATCACCAGCATTTTCAGCAACAAGATGCGTTCAGTGCTCACAATGCTTGGTATTATAATAGGTATCAGTGCAGTTATCACAATCACTACAATAGGAAGCTCCATAAAGAGTACCCTTAACTCCACTTTCAATTCGCTGGGTGGCAGCTCGGTAACAGTATATCTGGAGGCAAGATACCCTGAGGATGATGCGGATTGGGACAGCTGGGAATATCCTGACATGGAAAAGGACGATTACATCACACAGGAGATGCTGGATGGACTTATGGAGGCATATCCTGACGAGTTTACAGGGATTATATCCCAGGCGTCATACCAGAGCGGTAAGGTGAATGGAGAAAACGGAAAGTACGCAAATGTAAATGCTATGGGTGTGACACCGGGCTTTTTGGATTATGCCAAGCTTAAGATATTAAGAGGCCGTGATGTGACTCAGGCAGACAGCAGCGGACAGAAGAAGGTCTGTCTGGTATCTGACAGAATGGTGGAAAACTATTTTGGAAATATAGACCCGCTTGGTCAGACCATAGCAATAGATTTTGATGATGGTACAACCGGTGACTTTGTAATTGTAGGTGTATATGAGTACAACCAGACTTTCTTTGGAAAAGAAGATACATCTGTATCTAAGAAGGACAGATACACAACAGCTTTTCTTCCAATAGGAACTGTGTTTAATATGACTGGAGCAGAGGACAATGGTTACAGTAATATTGATGTGACAGTCAATCCATCATCTGATATAGAGCAGGCGACAGCAGATGCTACAGACTTTTTGTCACAGTTTTATGAGAATAATGAGAACTGGACAATCAGCGCATATAATATGCAGTCAGATCTTGGAATGATAAACACGGTAATAAATGTCATTACAGTAGCAATATCTGCTATTGCAGCCATATCTCTTATCGTAGGCGGTGTAGGTGTAATGAATATCATGCTGGTTTCCATTACAGAACGGACAAGGGAAATCGGTGTCAGGATGGCACTTGGAGCCAAAGCAAGGATAATCAGAATGCAGTTTATTATAGAAGCAATTGTGCTTTGTCTTATAGGTGGAATAATCGGAATTGCAATAGGTGTATTTAACGGAGTCATACTTGGCAAGGTGGCAGAGGCATTAATCCAGTCTGCCTACTCAGACTATGCAAGCTATATTGTTATGTCTGTGCATCCGTCAGTCAGAGCTATTTTACTGTCAGTATTCTTTTCAATGCTTATCGGAGTATTCTTCGGATATTATCCGGCAAAGAAGGCTTCTAAGATGGAAGTTATTGATGCCCTCAGATATGAGTAGAAATAGCCTTGAAATTTTAATTTTATGCTAATATAATGAATGAGTGTTACAAATGATATTGTGGCACTCATTTATTTTATGTCAGGAGGACAGTATATGATTAACTTATTGAATATAGCAGACCTTTCAATTGTGGCATTTGTAGGTGTTATATTTGCATTTGCAGTGACATGTGTCGCTATTTCAAAATTCAGCAGATTTCTTCCAAAGGATATGGGAAGACAGTTTGCCCATGATGGAAAGCTTTCAGCAGGCAAGCCAAGAGGGGCTGGAATTATTTTTATATTTGTTTTTGTACTATCTGCTGTGTTATTTGCAGAGATGAATGTGGAGATAGGGATATATCTGATACTTATTGTGATAGAAATGCTCACAGGATATTTTGATGATGCGGCAGAGAAGCCATGGGGCGAATATCTCAAGGGCTTTCTTGATTTAGTTGTAGCTGTTATAGTTGCTCTTGTATATCTGCATTTCAACAGCAGTGAGATTTACTTTGCAATTTTTGATAAGACACTTTTTATACCGCCAGTTGTATTCGCAATTCTTACAGTTGTGCTTGTGTGGGTGTCAATCAATGTGACAAACTGCTCTGACGGAGTGGATGGTCTGTCTGGAACACTTACAATAATCACAATCATGACCTTCTTTGTGATTGACAATATTCTTGGAGTGGATGATGGATTTAACTACACTATACTTCTTTTTGCAGTGTGTCTCCTGGGCTATCTGTGGTACAATGCCACACCTAGTAAGCTCTTGATGGGAGATGCAGGAAGCCGTGCCATGGGTATCTTTATCGCAATCGTTGCCTTAAAGAGCCACAGCCCATTCCTTTATCTGCTGGCAGCCTGTGTCCTTATAATTGACGGAGGACTTGGACTGGTAAAGGTATCATTGCTTAGATTTTTAAAGATACATATTTTGAAGAATACAACTACACCTATTCATGACCATGTGAGAAAGAAAAAGGACTGGTCAAATGCACAGGTTGTATTTCGTTTTGCGATTATCCAGATTGTTATATCTTTAGCTACAGTATATCTGGTTATAATGTAGCAAAGCTCTTACCTATACACATGATAAAGCGGGATTAACGGGAGGAAGCATATGCGCTATGTCGCTATAGATGATGCCAGACCAGGTATGCACCTGGCTTATGACTTATATGACAGCCAGGGAAGAACTGTGATTGGCGGAGGCTGTGAGCTTACAGCAAACTATATACAGAGGCTGAAGGAATATGGATTTGCTGCTGTATATATAGATGATGATATTTCAAATGATATAGATATCGAGACTGTTATCCCACCAATGCTCAGGTATGAGGGAGAGCAATGCGTGAAGGACTGTGACATAGACAGGCTTGCAGATGTGGCAAAGCAGATTGTTGCAGCTATTCTGCCAGAGGGCAGGGTGTCCCTTGACATGGCAGACCTCCGCTCTTATGACGATTACACATATGCACACTCTGTAAATGTGGCAGTTCTGTGCTGTGTGCTTGGTATGGGACTTGAGATGAGTGAGAGAGACCTGGAGATTTTAACCACAGCAGCGCTCTTACATGATTTGGGCAAGCTTACTATACCAAAGGAGATTTTAAATAAGCCGGGCAGGCTTACATCTGAGGAGTACAAGCTGGTAAAGACCCATCCGATTAAATCCTATGAGCTGATTAAGGACAGCTATGAGGTGTCTGCCCATGTGAAGCAGGCTGTGTTATTGCACCATGAAAATTATGATGGAAGCGGATATCCGAATGGAATATACGGAGAGGAGCAGTCTATATTTGTGAGGGTGCTTCATGTCTGTGACGTATATGATGCACTTACATCCAAGCGTCCATATAAGGATGGTTACTGTCCAAGTGAGGCTGCGGAGTACCTGATGGGTGCCTGTGGCATTATGTTTGACAGATATGTGGTGGAAAAGTTCTTACAGCTGGTGCCACTCTATCCGAAGGGAACTGAGATTAAGCTGTCAGATGGCAGAAGAGCGATAGTTGTTGATAATATAGGCGGTCACAATTTAAGACCGGTTGTGAGAACTATTGATGATGGCGCAGACATAGACCTGGCTGACAGGGCTAATCTTAACATTACGATTCTGCCGGGGGATTCTGATGCGACAGAGGAGTTCAGACAAAAGAGTGAAGCAGAACGACAGAAAATGATAAAAGAGGAAGAGCAGATACGCTATAAGGTCATGGTGGTTGACGATATGGCGACCAATCTCCATATGCTTAAGGATATTTTAAGCAGCAAGTATGATGTAATTCTCCTCAAATCCGGCAGGCAGGCTGTGTCATATATTGCAGGAAAAGAGGACAAGCCAGACATCATACTTATGGATATTGACATGCCTGAGATGGATGGGGTGGAGACTGCAAACCAGATAAATCTCATAACAGATGGGGAGATACCTATTCTGTTTGTGTCTGCAATTACTGACAGACAGACTGTTATTACCTGCAGGGAAATCGGTGCAGCCGGATATATTGCCAGACCCTACAAGGCTGTGTATATAATATCTGAGATTGAAAGAATACTATTTGAGAAAGAGGTAGGATAAGATGATTGTTTATCTATTGATATGCCTTGCTATCTCCTTGTTTACATTGCACTATTATGTATATACAGGCTTCCATTCATTTAGCCACAGGCTTCTGCCTCTGGCTCTTGGAATGGTGTGCCTGTATAATTTTTATATGATAATAGACTATGCAGCTGGATATACAGATGTGATTCTGGTACTTGAGAGACTGCTGATGATTCAGCTTCTCTATCTGGTATTTTATTATGAAAGAGATTTTATGAGGCATGGCACAAAGCTATGGTTTATTATCCTGACATTTACGACCCTTGTAATCGCAGATGTTGTGATTGTCGTCATGTATATGGCAGGTGAGGACTATGCCAGCGTTACGACAGGTGTAATCAATGTGCTGATTATGTGTATAATAATTGGCAGTATATATGACTACAGGAGGGAACACTATACCAAGACTGAGTATGTGACCTATGGAGTGCTTAATATGGCAATATTTGTGCCGACTGCTACCATGCTTGTCATTACTTTTACAGGAATCAGGGATGTAGTGCTCCTGCCAGCGGCTTTTTCTGTGAGCAGCGTCCTCATAATGTATCTGCTTGGAACCAACAATCTGGAGGAGCCTCGCTACAGCTTGGAATCGACCTACTTTATGAATTCTGACATAGTAGCAGCAATTTATGACTCAAAATACAATTTTCTTGAGGCTAATGCAAAAGCTAATAACGACTTCCCGGAGATTGTTGCAAAATACAGAAATGTATCACTTAAGAGCTGGGTAGACAATAATAATGAAAACTGCGAGAAGGAGTACAGGGGAAGACATTACCGTATCAGCGTCAGCTCAGTGACACAAAATGGTGTAATCAGGGGCTACATACTCACATCTGTGGATATAACAGAGGAGAAGGAAAAGGTCAATCAGATGGAGTCTCTCAAGGAGGCAGCCGAGAATGAGACAAGGATTAAGGGAGAATTCCTGGCAAATATGAGCCATGACCTAAGAAGTCCTCTCCATGCCATTATCGGCGGAAGTGATATACTGCTCAGCAAAAATGATATGCTGCTTAAAAACAGGAATATGGTCTACCAGATAAGGGAGGCAGGAAGCCAGCTATTAGATATAGTAAATGACATCTTAGACTTTTCAAAGCTTGACAAGGGAAGGCTGGATTTGGAACACAGCGAGTTTGATATGGATGATTTGTTTACAAATCAGGCACATAACTGTTCAATGATTCTTAAATCAAAGCCTGTTAAGTTTTATCTCAACATACATGACAGGCATCCTCGTACCCTTGTAGGTGATGAGCTGCGGGTGAGGGAAATAGTGCAGAATCTCTTATCCAATGCCATGAAATTTACCAGGGAGGGGGAAATCAGGCTGGATGTCTACTGTGCCTACATAAGCCATGATAAGGTAAGGCTCACAATTCTTGTGAAGGACACAGGAACTGGTCTGAAGGAAGACTATAAGGACTCTATTTTTGAAAACTATGTATCATATGGCACGGACAGTACCTATGAGGGTACGGGACTGGGGCTTCCTATCGTAAAGCAGCTCTGTGAAAAGATGGGCGGCAGTGTAAGTGCAGAGAGTGATGGAAGGACTGGCACACTCATGACTGCCGTTATATATCTGGACGCTGTAGCGGATAGCGTGAGAGCACCTATTTCCATGGATTCTGACTCTATGGCTGCCCTGCCGAGTAATTTTGATATAGCCAGACCTTCATGGGTATATCCACAGGCGAGGGTGCTTATGGCAGATGATATGTCTGTAAACCTTAAGATATTTAAGGAGATGGTGAGACCGTGGCAGTTTAAGCTTGACATGGTGAGCAGTGGAAGAGAGGCAGTCAGTGCAGTAGAAAATGAGAAATATGATTTAATTATTTTAGACCAGATGATGCCAGGCATGACCGGCGAGGAAGCCGCAAGAGAGATACAGAAGATATGTGATACCCCACTTGTGATGCTGACTGCGGATATAACTGACGAGAGAAAACAGGAGAGCAGGAAGTGTGGCTTTACAGAGTTTCTTGCCAAGCCTATAGAGCTTGAGAGGTTAAAGCGTGTTATAGAGCAGCTGCTGCCAGAGGAATACCGTAAGCAGGCGAAGACAGTGTACATGGATGCAGCTCCAAAGCCTGACAGAGAGGAGAAGCTCGCTGCATATTATACTTCCTTAAAGAGCTATGAAAAGGAGGTCTCAGATATAAGAGAGCACCTCTTAGAGTATTATAATGATGACTTTGATAAATTCAGAATCAAGGTGCATGGCATCAAGGGCATTAGTAAGCAGCTTGGGAAAAACAGGATAGGAACCCATGCCGAAATCATAGAGATGGCGGCTAAGTGCAATAATACGAAGTTTCTGGATGAGCATCTGGCAGACTTTATGGAGGATATTGAGGTAGCTCTTGAGATGACCTCACAGGAGATAGAATCAATAAGGGAAAAGCTCGATAAGGGAAAAGCCAGTGTGTTCAGGATGAAAATGACTGAGGAGTATGTAAGCGGGCTGTTTGAAAAGGCTAAGGAAGGCTTTGAACGCTACAATGTGGCAATGATAGAAGAAGCACTAAATGAGCTTAGGGAATGTCATCTGACAAATGAGCAGAATGAGCTTATAGGGCAGCTGCAGGAAGTCTTTGAGGATTTTGAATATGAAAAGGGCTTAAGCCTGTTTGAAAAATAAAATAACTCCAGACTCAGGAAAAGCCTGCGGTCTGGAGTTATTTTTATATCTTTCTATGCAGAAAAGCCTTTAATTTTTCAATGTGTAATGGCTTACCCTGTACAGCCTGTACCTTAAGACGGTTCTCCTCGTTGAAGCCGACCAGAATATCGTGATTAGCCTCTGCAAGGTAGTCTATAATACCATCAATGTCTGACTTGGTATTTTTCGGACAATGAATGTACAAGTGCTTGTTTGCTGTGATATGCAGGGTATAGGATATACTAAAATGATACCACAGGAACTTGTGCAGGGTAGAATATTTGTAAATCCATAATATCTCCTGTATCGGCACAACTGCATTTCCGTAAGGCGATGTCAGGATGAAGTAATGCTCAGTGATGAACATATCCTCAGTTGCCAGCTGTGGAAGTGTGGCAAGCTCCTCCTCTGCCTCCTCAAGCATCCTGATAGGATGACCAAAAACCACAAGGTTCTGACAGGTTGGCGACAAAAATGGAAACCTGATATACAGCAGATACAAAATCAGGCATATCAGTGCATAGGCTCCTGTACCGAAAAAGGCAACAAACATAAATATGGTTGAGCGCATGTGATAGTCAGGCTCGCTGAAAAAGTACTTAGGCAGCTGACCTGATATACCATCTGTAGTCCAGGACAAATCCTTTGCCAGATCAGACAGAAGCTGGGTGTAGGAGCGCTGACCCTTTACCATTTTGCCAGTGACCTGTATATCCTTTATGGTTGGAAGTCCCTCCTCACAGGTATTAGGTGATAGCAGGACTATTACAAGCTCATTACAATACTCACCATAATAATAGTAGCCTTCTGTTGTGCCATGTTTTTCGCTGGTGTAGCCTGTAAAGTTTAATTCGCTGAAGGATAACTTTACATAGCGGTCTGTGTTTTTGTAAATATTTGCAAAGGTCACACCATTTGAAACTGCCTGGGGCATCAGCATACTGTGCATAGGCAGGATAATCCATGATAACAGAAGCAGCACAAGATATACGATTGGTGAAAAAAGCCTCCGTTTGTAAAAGGCTTTGATATTTCTTGTTATAAAGTGTTCGTAATTATCAATCATAAGAGAATTATAAAGGTTTAGCAGATAATAATCAACCTTGCTTTTCCTATAAAAAGTTGTTAGTATTATGAAGAAAATAGGAGAGAATATGGATAGCTATACAAGTTTTGCACAGGTGTATGACCTGTTTATGGATAATGTTCCCTACGAGGAATGGTGTGAGTATATAAGGGATATACTCAGTCAATATGGAATAAATGACGGACTACTGCTGGATTTGGGCTGTGGCACGGGAAAAATGTGCCGCATCATGTCTGGCTATGGGTATGACCTGATCGGAGTGGATAATTCGCCTGAGATGCTCGAAATCGCCAGAGAGCACAGTGAGGACAATACCCTGTATCTCAATCAGGATATGAGGGAGTTTGAGCTGTATGGCACTGTGAGGGCTGTATACTGCGCCTGCGACAGTGTAAACTATATATTGTCGGATGAGGAGCTGACCCAGGTATTTAAGCTGGTAAACAACTATCTCGACCCAAGAGGTCTGTTTATATTTGACTTTAATCCAGACTACAAATACAGGGAGCTTCTGGCAGAGAACACCTTTGCAGAAAACCGTGAGGACAGCAGCTTTATCTGGGAAAACTATTATGACGAAGAGGAAGAGATTAATGAGTATGATCTGACCCTCTTCATAAAGGGCGGGGATGAGCGTTTTGAGCGTTTTTGTGAGACCCATTACCAGAAGAGCTATAGTCTGGATGAAATGAAAAGCATTGTGGAGGCTGCTGGGATGGAATTTGTGGCAGCATATGATGCCTATACTACGTCGCCAGTCAGGGATGACAGTGAGAGAATAACAATAATTGCCAGAGAGAAAAAGGTAGCTGGCAAGGTATACAAGGAGATATAAAATGTCAGATTATATTGTAAGAGCAACAGCGGCAGACAGCAATATCAGAGCGTTTGCCATAACATCAAGACAGATGGTGGAGGATGCCAGAAGGCATCACAATACATCGCCAGTCATGACAGCAGCCTTAGGCAGACTGCTCTCAGCAGGAGCTATGATGGGAACCATGATGAAGGGAGATAAGGATTTACTTACACTTCAGATTCAGTGCAGTGGACCAGCAAAGGGACTGACTGTGACAGCAGATACAAGGGGAAATGTAAAGGGCTTTGCCATAAATCCACAGGTGGAGCTGCCAAACAGACCAGATGGCAAGCTTAATGTAGGAGGAGCCTTAGACCTCGGCATCCTGACTGTAATCAGGGATATGGGACTTAAAGAGCCATATTCAGGTCAGTGTGAGCTTAAGACAGGAGAAATCGCAGAGGATTTGACCTACTATTTTGCCACATCAGAGCAGATTCCATCAGCAGTAGGGCTTGGAGTGCTTGTGGATAAGGACTTAAGCGTCAAGGAGGCTGGTGGATTTATCATCCAGCTCATGCCATTTACACCTGATGAGGTCATAGACAAGCTTGAGAAAAAAATATCTGAGATTGACTCTGTTACCAAAATGCTTGAGAGAGGACTTACTCCTGAGCAGATATTGGAGGAAATCCTGGGTGAATTCGGACTTGAAATCACAGATAAGATGGATACAGCCTTTAGATGTGACTGTTCAAAGGAGAGAATATCCCGTGCCATCTCAACCTTAAGCAAGAAGGATTTGGATGACATCATCGCAGATGGAGAGAGCATTGAGGTAAAATGCCAGTTCTGTAACACAGCATATAATTTTGATATAGATGAACTAAAGGAGCTTAGAAAATAAGTGAAGCATGGATTTGTAAAGGTGGCAGCCATTACGCCAAAGATAAAAGTGGCTGATACAGCATATAACAGTGGGCTTATAATGGAAGCAATGGAGTCTGCAAGTAAGGCAGGGGCAAAGCTGGTGGTGTTCCCAGAGCTTTGTATAACAGGCTATACCTGTGGAGACTTATTCTGGCAGAATAAGCTTATTGTGTCAGCAAAGGAAGAACTGTTAAAGATTGCAGCAAAAAGCAGGGATTTGGATGGCATCTTTTTTGTGGGACTGCCATATGACATAAACGGAAAGCTTTATAATATGGCGGCAGCAGTGTCTGGTGGAGAGGTCATCGGCATGGTGCCAAAGACCTTTATACCAAACTACAATGAGTTTTACGAGGCAAGATATTTTACATCAGGAGAGAATCTCTGTGCAGTAGAGTTTCTGCCAGATGGCACGGAGGTCTATGTAGATACAGACTTGATTTTCAGATGTGAAGAGCTGCCACAGCTTAAAATCTCAGCGGAAATCTGTGAGGACTTATGGACTCCAGAGCCACCAAGCATCAGACATGCCATGGCAGGAGCCAATGTAATCGTAAACCTGTCTGCATCAGACGAGAATACAGGCAAGGCACAGTACAGGAGAGAGCTTGTATCAGGGCAGTCCGCAAGACTTATCTGTGGATATATCTATACATCTGCAGGAGATGGGGAGTCCACACAGGATGTGGTCTACTCAGGACATAATATAATAGCAGAAAATGGCAAAGTGCTGGGAGAGTCAAAGCGTTTTACAAATGAGCCTGTATACACAGAGTTTGACGTGGCACGCCTTGAGTCAGAGCGCAGAAGAATGAGCACTTTTGTCACAGAGGACACACATACAGAGATAGGCTTCTCTCTTAAAGTAGAGGACACAGAGCTTACCAGATATATAGACCCTGCACCATTTGTGCCAGGCAGCAAGCATGACAGGGATATGCGCTGTGATGAAATCCTTATGATTCAGGCTATGGGACTTAAGAAGCGACTAGAGCACACTGGCTGTCAGAGTGCTGTAATAGGCATATCAGGAGGTCTTGACTCTACACTTGCCCTGCTTGTCACAGTCAGAGCCTTTGATTTGCTTGGTATGGAGCATAATAAGATTGCAGCAGTCACCATGCCTGGTTTTGGAACAACAGACAGAACCTATGATAATGCAGTAAACCTGATTAAGTGTCTGGGGGCTGAGTTTATCGAGGTAGATATAAAGAATGCAGTAAACGTGCATTTTAGTGATATAGGACATGACCCAGCTGTACATGATGTGACCTATGAAAATGGTCAGGCGAGAGAGCGTACCCAGATACTTATGGATTTAGCCAACAAGAAAAACGGCATGGTAATCGGAACAGGCGATTTGTCAGAGCTTGCCCTGGGCTGGGCAACCTACAACGGAGACCATATGTCTATGTATGCGGTTAATGCCTCTGTACCAAAGACCCTGGTGCGCCATCTGGTAAATTATTATGCTGATACATGTGGAGACGAGCTGCTAAAAAATACCCTGCTTGATGTGCTTGATACACCAGTATCACCGGAGCTTCTGCCACCAGAGGAGGGTAAGATATCACAGAAGACAGAGGACCTGGTGGGACCTTACGAGCTTCATGATTTCTTCCTATACTATATGCTCAGATGTGGATACGAACCGCTTAAGATTTATCGTCTGGCTAAAATCGCCTTTGAGGGCAAGTATGATGATGAATTTATAATGAAGTGGCTTAAGACATTTTACAGGAGATTCTTTGCCCAGCAGTTTAAGCGTTCATGCCTGCCAGATGGTCCAAAGGTTGGTAGTGTTGCGGTATCGCCTAGAGGAGATTTGCGTATGCCTTCGGATGCTTGCGGAAGGATATGGCTGGAGGAGCTGGAGTGGATTTAGAGAAGAAATGTAATATATGATATGAAAAAGTCCAATAAGCTGATTTATTGGACTTTTTTGAGCTTGTTCATTATTTTTTCAATTCCCTAAATTCCTTAATTATCCTATATTCATAGAATACCGCAATTACAAGTATCACTCCAATTATTATCAAACTGTATGCATTGTTGATTCTGATTCTCAGCGCATCAAACACACATGGTATCAACAGCCCAAGAATAAACACAAACTTAACCAGCCTTATCATGCGGAGTGAGTATTTCCTGATTCTGCCAGTACAGACTTCAACTGGTATATGGTTCAATCTCTCAGGAAAAATTGAGAGCACTGTAAAGCCTGCATAGACAAGCAGCATGATAAGCATGTTGAGTATCATTTTGTAGGGCGGAATACTAAATGTAATTGTGTAGTATATCTGTAATCCTATGTAAATAAACAATAGTACAATATCCACTGCCTCAAGGAGCAGGGATGGTACAGTCAAATCTTTCTTTCTCATTATGACCTCCACAGGAAAATTTGTTATAAAAATTATGTATAATATTTTAGTATAATATTTGTTATCATTCAAGGGGAAGTGTGCTATACTTGATAAGGCGAATACCCATATATCCTAAAAACGTTTCGTTTCATGGGATGACAGCTGAGGTAGAATATTAAAAATAAAAATAGAAACTATATAAGGAGTCATCATGGATAATTTAAAAATACCAAAGGGCTACAAATCTGAGCTTAACCTTCATGACACTCAGATAGCAATTAAGACAGCCAAGGATTTCTTTCAGGGATTACTGGCACAGAGATTATCACTTACACGAGTTTCCGCTCCACTTTTTGTTGATCCATCAACAGGTTTAAATGATAACTTAAATGGATATGAGAGACCTGTATCTTTTGGAATCAAGGAGCAGGGAGAGAAGGAGGCAGAGGTCGTACATTCTCTTGCAAAATGGAAGAGATATGCACTTAAGAAATACGGATTTTCTCTGGGTGAGGGAATCTACACAGATATGAATGCCATCCGCAGGGATGAGGACACAGATAATATTCATTCAATTTTTGTTGACCAGTGGGACTGGGAAAAGATTATCAGAAAAGAAGACCGTAACCTTGACTTTTTGAAGGAAACCGTAAAGACTGTATATAAGTGTCTCAGAAAAACAGAGCAGTATATGGCTATTCAGTATGATTACATAGACCTTATCCTGCCAAAGGATATTACATTTGTCACAACAAGCGAGCTTGAGGAGCTGTTCCCAGATAACACTCCAAAGGAGAGAGAGTACTATTTTGCAAAGGCAAAGGGTGCAATCTGTGTTATGCAGATAGGAGATAAGCTTGAGAATGGCAAGCCTCATGACGGACGTGCGCCAGACTATGACGACTGGGCTTTAAATGCAGATATTATCGTGTATTATCCAGTACTTGACATAGCCCTTGAGCTGTCATCAATGGGAATCAGAGTTGATGAGAAGTCACTTAAGGAGCAGCTTGACAAGGCAGGATGTCCTGAGAGAGCAGAGCTTCCATTCCAGAAAGCAATTTTAAATAAGGAGCTTCCATACACAATCGGAGGAGGAATCGGACAGTCACGTATCTGTATGTTTTTCCTCAGAAAAGCACATATCGGAGAGGTTCAGAGTTCAATCTGGCCAGATGATGTGGCTACAGAATGCGAGAAAAATGGAATAGAACTGTTATAGAGATATGATTACAACAGAAAATACAACAAGCATTACAATAGAAGAATTAAAAAAAGCCGATAAGAACCAATATCAGATAGTTGATATAAGAAGCGAACAGGAGATAGCCCATGGTTCAGTGCCAGGAGCTGTCGCTATGCCGCCAGAGACACTTATTGAAATGTCTGATGAGCGGATAGATAAGGCAAAGACAATAGTAGTCTGTTGCAGTAGAGGCAGGGAGAGTGTGGACGTAGCCGAGAGGCTGAGAGAGCAGGGATATGATGCCCTAAGCCTTGAGGGCGGATATATTGCCTGGCTCTTGGACTTTATGAAAAGTCAGGAAGAGGCAGATCAGGATAAAAGCTTTGCAAGAGATGTGGAATTAAGTCTCAGAAAGAAATTTAAAAAGAGCATATTCACAAAATTTGCCAAGGCAGTCTGCAATTATGAGCTGGTAAAGCCAGGAGACAAAATCGCAGTCTGCATATCAGGCGGCAAGGACTCAATGCTTATGGCAAAATGCTTTCAGGAGTTAAAACGCCATAATAAGTTTGATTTTGAAGTAAAATTCCTTGTAATGGATCCAGGCTACAGCGAAGAAAACCGAAAGGTAATCGAGGAAAACGCCAGACGTCTCGACATACCAATCACCATCTTTGAGTCGGACATATTTGATGCCGTGTATGATATAGAAAAATCACCATGCTATCTGTGTGCCCGCATGAGACGAGGTCACCTCTACAGCTATGCCAAAGAGCTGGGCTGTAATAAGATAGCCCTCGGTCACCACTATGATGACGTAATAGAGACAATCCTCATGGGAATGCTCTATGGAGCACAGGTGCAGACTATGATGCCAAAGCTACACAGCACAAACTTTGAGGGAATGGAGCTAATCCGTCCACTATACCTCGTAAGGGAAAGCGATATAGAAGCATGGAGAGACTATAATGGACTACACTTTATCCAGTGCGCATGTAAGTTTACAGACACATGTACATCATGCAATAACGAAAACGCCTCAAAGCGAAAAGAGATAAAAGGACTTATCGCAGAGCTTAAAAAGACAAATCCATTTGTGGAAGGCAATATATTCAAGAGTGTGGAAAATGTAAACCTTGCCACAGTGGTTGCATATAAGAAGGATGGGGTCAAGCATCATTTTCTTGATACTTATGATGATGTGAAGACACCTGATAATAAAGAGGCATAAATTTTTAAAACTTTCAATATGGAACGTAAATTAAATCGGGAAGCATATGGTGCATTTCCAAGAATTTATTCTTGGAAACAACCATATGCTTCCCGATTTTTGTAATCATAGATTCAAAGCCATTGTAATTGACAATTTTTGTAAACTTAGATATTTATGGCGGACACCAAAGACATGTTGCGGTGGCAGTTAATTCGATTAAGGAATCCTTAACCGAATCTCTCCAATCGGATTTGTAATAAATTTGGCTTTGAGAAAGCGGCGGGCGGGATAGTGGGGCTGGGG
>CAVKUD010000024.1:0-22642 GCA_963659315.1 Senegalimassilia sp.
CCATAGTACTCATACCTGACAGGATAACCTGTACCTGTGGGAGGCTCTTTACGAACTTAAGTGCCCAGGCTGCTATGCTCCAGTCTGGATGTGCCTTTCTTAAAAGCTCATCAGCCTCTGGTGTTAAGTCTGCAAGTCTTCCACCTCTGACTGGCTCCATAACCATGATTGGAATATTTCTCTCCTCAAGAATCTTATATTCCTCCTTGGTTGTAGAATAATTCCAGTCATAATAGTTGAGCTGTATCTGGGCAAAATCCCAGTCGTGATGATCTGCAAAACGTCTCAAGGTGTCTACCCCAGCATGGCTTGAAAATCCAAGGTATGTGATACGGCCTTTCTTTTTCTGCTCAAGGAAATACTCAATCGCACCGCTCTTTATATATCTGTCAGCATTTCCATCAACCACGCAGTGTATCAGGTAAAAATCAATCTTGTCTGTCTGAAGTCTCTTAAGCTGCTCCTCAAAAACAGCCTCATAGTCCTCAGTTGCATCTATGTAGAACTTAGTTGCAAGATAATAGCTGTCACGAGGTAAGACACTCATTGCCTCGCCTACGCACTTCTCTGAATCACCATCATTATATACATAGGCAGTATCAAAATAATTGATACCCTCATCATAGGCACGGCGGATAAGCTTGATTGCCTCTGGGTGGTCAATAGGTGCATTTGGATTTTTTGGATCCACAGATGGCAGTCTCATGTTGCCCATGCCAAGTCTTGATAGTTCTATGTCTTTAAATTTCTTATACTTCATTTTATCCTCTCCTTTGTGTTTTTGCTCTCCATATAATTATATTCCATGTCTATATATTTCTCAATCTCTCATGTTCAATTTTGTTATAAATTATTCGTTGATTTAATCGCCCAAAAGTGAGATTATAATAGCATTATGAGTGAATATTATAAATTTTTTCAAAATAAAAAATGTGAATACTTTCCCTGCCATAAGGGGATTAAAGAGGAGGACTTTAACTGTCTCTTCTGCTATTGTCCGCTCTACACACTTGGCAAAAACTGTGGTGGCAACTGTGAATTTCTGGAGAATGGGGTCAAATCCTGCATGAACTGTGGCTTTCCACATCATCGCAGTAATTATGATAAAATCAACAGCCGCTTTAAGGATATTGTAGCAGCTATGGCAGCCATGGATAAGGAGGATAAGGCAGATGAAAACTAAGCTTATTCCCAGACTATCTGCTTCTGACTGGAAGGATTTCTGCAGCCGCTTTCATTTTGCGTCTGCTGATTTGCCACGTATTAAATCAATCTATACAGCCCTGCTTCCACTGACAGAAGCCTATGCTTACTATTCGCTTGAGCAGGATTTAAGTGATGTTTCACTCTCCCACTATGCCTATGGCTTTGTGACTCTGGGAAATGGTATTGATGAGCTGTCAGACCTGTATCTGAAGCATGAGCAGATTGAGGAGGCTTATATCATTGACTGCTTAAGCCTTGTGCTTTTGTCAAAGGCATACGAGGAATTTGCCCAGCTTGTCGAAAAAGAGACTAAGCTGCATCTCTCCGAGCTGTCCTTTCTGGGGGATAAGTATTCTCTTAATCTGCTCCCGCAGATTTATGAGAACCTTGCGCCAGATAAGATAAGGCTTACAGAGGGTCAGATACTTATGCCTCTTAAAACCGCATCGCTTATACTTGCCTTAGACACAAAGGCTCACTCAGATATAAAAAAAATGTGCAACAGCTGTGCCGCCTGCAAGAATCTCTCCTGTCCATCCAGGAAAAAGCAGGCTGCGCCGCTGCCGCACACTTATGGTGCCATGCAGATATTCAGTTAAATATAACGTTTCTACTGGATTTCTGCTGTCAGCTTCTCGATATCATCAATAATTCCACCAATAGTCTCAATTGTATCGAGAAGAGGTGCATCTGTTGTGATATCTACCTTTGCCAAAGCAGCAAGACCAACTGGGTCTAATGTGCTTCCTGCATCCAGTACCTTCTTCCAGTCATCAACAGCTGGCTGTCCCTCGTTTTCAATACGCTTGCATACCTCAGTTGCAACAGTAAGTCCTGCACTGTAGGTGTATGAATATAATCCCATATAGTAGTGTGGCTGACGCATCCATGTAAGCTCAGCTCCCTCTGTAATTTCAACCGCGTCTCCCCAGAAGTTTTCCAGAGTCTCTCTCATTAAACGGTTAAGTACCTCTGCACTGACAGAACCACCCTCATCAATAATTCTGTAGACCTTTCTCTGGTAATCAGCCTCCAGAAGATGAGTAACAAAATTGTGATAATAGGTGTTCTGAATCATAGATGAAAGCACCCATCTCTTGAATCTCTTGTCATCACTGGTCTTTAAGAGATAGTGAGCCATGAGAAGCTCATTCATAGTGGATGGAGACTCTACCATATATGTAGACACATCTGTATCAAATAATGACTGCTTGCTGTTGCAACGCTTAAAATGTCCTGCATGACCAAGCTCATGGGCAAGGGTGAATACATCCGACATTCTCTCATTCCAGCTAAGCAAAATGTATGAATGATTGCCATATGGGCTGGCACAGAAACCACCTGTTGATTTTCCAATATTCTGTGCAAAATCCACCCAGCGGTCTTTATAGGCTGTGCGAATCATCTCCACATAATCCTCACCCATAACGGCAAGACCCTTCTCGATATAGTCTCTTGAACCATCAATTGTAACCTTTGGAGAGTACTCAGCATCCAATGGAAGCTTCAAATCACAAAATGTCATCTTATCCAGTCCGTATGCCTTCTGGATAAGCTTTGCGTATTTTCTCATATGAGGTGCAAGCTTTGTGGTAATCAAGTCAATCTGGCGGTCATACATCTCTCTGGTGACATGCTGGTTGAATAAGAGGCTGTCAAACACACTGTCGTATCCACGCAGGTCTGCCTCAATCTTCTCCTGACGCACACAGGCATTGTAGGCTGTGGCTGTGACATTCTCATACTCCTTAAGCTTCTTTGAAAATGCCTCAAAAGCTGCCCTTCTCACCTTGGTATCTGTCTCATACTCATAGTCATCCTCATATAGAGAATAGCCAAGAGGATATGTCTTTCCGTCAACTGTAAAGTCAGGAAACTGCATGTCAGCAAGCTTTGTCACGTTGTATATCTCATATGGAGTCTGGATTGTCTGCCCCATAGCCTTTATCACACGCTCCGCTTCTGGTGCCAGCATATGAGGCTTCATGCGGAGCAAATCCTTAAGTGTATTCTTAGCACCTGTTGCCTCATCAATCGCTTTCTTAAGCACATCCTCTGGCTGCTGTAAGACCTCACTCTCGATAAAGCTTAACTTGCTCTCCATAGCGGTAAGCTCTGTCATTACCCTTCCGCTTAATTCCTGCAAAGCACTGTCTGTGTAGTCAACTGATGCTCCAAGGTCTGCATAGTGGCTTACAATAACTACGATTTTAAACCAGTCCTCATAGTCCTTGTAGCAGGCATTTATTGCCTCTGCTGTGTTTAATTTTCCCTGATATTTTGCAACAATCGAATCACAAAGCTTCTTTGCTCCATCAAGAGCTGCAAACATTTCCTCATCATTTTTATACAATGCTGTCAAGTCCCATGTAAGCTCTACTGGAACCTCACTTCTTTTCTTTAGCTGTTCTGCCATTTTCTATTCCTCCTGCTTAAATGTCTGATTGTAATTATAGCAATTAATTATAAAAAATGCACTATTTTCATGCTAGTGTTCCTCTTCATCCTTCTGTTGTAAATAAAAAATAGCTTTTTGCATTTCTATCTCTTCACGCAATTCTTCTTCTGTCGGCAAATACAATTTATATTTGCTTGCAAATAACTGCTCATTTCCATGTAACACAGAATATCTGGCAATATCTTCGTCTGTCTCTGAACACAAAACAATGCCAAGTGTCGGATTATCATCTGGTGATTTCTTCAACTCATCATACATTCGGATATACATATCCATCTGACCTACATCCTGATGTGTAATCCTCTCTGTCTTTAAATCAATTAACACAAAACATTTTAGAATATAATTATAAAAAACCAAGTCAATAAAATAATCCTGCTTTTCTGTATGAATATGCTGTTGTCTCGCTACAAACGCATATCCCTTTCCCATCTCCATAAGAAATTTCTGCAAATTTGTTATAATGCTTGTCTCAAGTTTTGTCTCATTAAAAGATGTATCTGGCGTTAAGCCCAAGAACTCCACTACTACAGGATTTTTTATAAACTCAAGCTTATCACTTTGATATGAAGATGCCTTTTCTTTCATTTCAGCCTCTACAGCTTTTTTATCCTGAGATTGAAGCATACGATAATAATATTGGGTATCAATATTTCTCTGTAAAGTACGAACACTCCATGTTTGCTCATAGGCTTCTTTTTCATACCATCTGCGAGCTGTTTCATCATGGACTTGAAGTAAAGTACGATAATGTGACCATGTAAGTTTGATATCAGATTGTCGACACGCTGTGTCGACAATCTGTGGAAAAGCCTTATAAAATCTTAAACAGTGATATAAATTGCTCCTGTCATATCCCTTTCCATATTTTTGCGTCAATTTCTTAGATAAATTTTTAATAATTTCCACACCATATTCAGCGCGTTCTTCACCGACTAACTCTTCCTCTGCTATTCTATATCCAATCAGCCAGTTTCTTTGTGACAATATCGTATTCACTGAACGATAAGCCTCTTTTTGAGATACTTCTATAATATTTTGAACATCATATAGTATGTTGTCTGTTTTTTGAAAGTTATCCATAATAGCATTATTTACACTATTGATAGGTTCATTCATCCGCCTGCCCCCCTGTATCAGATTATATCCCGCTATCATAATCTGCTTATTACTGTATTATAATATTATATTTTATTTTCACGCCAATATCAATTAAGCACAGTTTTTTTCTGACTCAATATCTCATCACTATTATCATTTTGTAATCTGCCATACCCAAACATACAAAACAAAAAGAACCCTATACATCAGCTACAGGATTCTTCTCTAAAATAACAATTAAATTTAATCTACTATCACAATAGTTCCCGGTATAAACCTCTCATACGATGGCTTCCAGTCAATATCATACAGCTCCCTAAGGAGTATCTTCTTTGCCTCCTCAAAATCTTTTATATCTATACCCGTTTCAAACAAGGTATCATCCACCTCTGCCTCAATCTTCTTAAATTCAGGAGATGTAAAATATCCGCCCTCACGATATTCGGGTAATAACAGGCTCTCTTGCTTTTGCTCTTTTCTTCTTAATACATTTTTTTCTTCCATAATACAAGTATCCTCCACATTTTATTCAGCCTTAATTCCACTCCCATATTCCAGTTTTAATGCAATGCCTTATAATTAACACAAAAACCATGTCCATACAGGTATAGGATTTAGCATAAACCTCTTGGTCTCCAAAAGATTCATTAAATTCTTTAATGTCTTCCTCAAAGAACCATCTTTCATATCCTTTTATGGAATTTGCCTGAATAATGCTTGTCCAGACCTCCCTGATGGAATCACTTGTACCCTTATATTTTTCTAATAAATCATTGTATCTTAATTCGTTAATCTCATCATCTTCGTGTAATCTGTATACTAATAAATCCTTTAACTCCATAAAAATATCTCCTTTTCATATGTGTTATCTGTCTTCCATTTAGTAAACACATATTACTAAATTTATAATGGTCATAGGTCGCTTCAGAAGCGACATTTACCTGGACAAGGTGTCCTCCCCGTAATCTTCAAGAACAATATTGACAAAATTAATATTATACTCCTCTTTTAAAAGCAAATATCTGATAATTAAGTCGAATCTCGAAGATAGAGATAATATATAGCCTGCTGTGCCCAGAAGTCTATCAGTCTCAGCTAAGTTAAGTTGTAGTGCAAAACAAAAAGAAAGCGCTGTTTTCTTACTTGGTACATAATCCTCATCCCCACGAATTTTTGAAAACAAGCGGCGGTCAACATTTGCTCTTTTGTACACCTCAGAATCTTTTAAGCCCTTTTCGTCAATCAGGCGAAGCAGCATTTCAGAAAAAGATTCTTCTTTGTTTTTTAATACATTATCTAAATCCTGAATTTTGTCTTTTCTCAAATGTTCTGGAATATTTATTTGGAGTGTTAGCTTATCTTTCTCAACCTGAGTACCGCTTAATATTCTCTGGGGCGGTATGGAACGCTTGTCCTCACTTCTACGCCCGATTTCAGTCTGACAATTACAGCCTATGCCTAAATAATCATCTAAATCTTTTCTTATTTTTTCCAGATGTTCTGATAACAGCATATCCGATTTATCCATATCTCTACCTACAATTTAATAATCATGAATACCAAAACTTTATATTAAAGGGTTGACCACAGTATGGGCATTTTGAGTCTCCGAAATAAGCTTTTCCTAAATCATATATCCTATTACACGCTGAGCACCTGCCACGCTCTGAAAACTCGGGTGAATAGATGACATCTATTGGTTCTTTATCTGCATTTTTGCCTAGTTCAAATATAATTTTTCCCATGAGGTCTCCTATCTATAAAAATATGAAAAAAGTGATGAAGATACATTTTGTATATCTTTATCACCTTTACTTTCTATCTTTCCTATTTCTCCCAATAGAAACGAATCTCTAACTGATTTGAATCAATCACTACTCCCATAATTTAAACTATTTCACCAATAGCTTCCTTTTGAATACACATTCACAATACCAAGACGCTTTCCCTTATATCGGGCTACCTTCACAACACTATTTTCAGTGTTCCAATAAAATAAATATCATATTTTTTGTCATATTTCAAGCAATTACTATAAAAAGTGGGTCAGCCTAAATCTCCTTTTTTCTCCAAAAGCTCAATTTTATCACATTTATCTAATTTACCATTTTATTGCACTAGGCTGACCCACTTTTTGAATACACTTACATATCCAAATTCAGAGACTCACTCCGATGGTCTGTTAAATGTACCTATACCATTTTAAGTATTACTTAACTCTTACCTTTTTTAAAGCATCACCCAATTGATTAAATCCATTGTTTTCTTCTTTTTTAGTTTTATTTGCTCCACCCTTCTTTGACTTCTTTTCAGTATGATTATGTTTGTCTTTTTTATTATCTTGTTCTTTATTTAAGATTACTTTTACTCTATCAGACGATTTAACCAGCTCTGGTGCCTTAGACTGATTATCTGGATAATACAATATTCTCGAAACTGTTTCCAAATAATCCTTATTCTTAGCCTCTATTTCCATAGTTGCATTATTCTTGATTTTATAAGTAAACTTATCAGAGCTTATTTCATCAATTTCTATAGCAGCGCTATCCTTCTCTTTCTTTTTGCTAACTTTCTTTTTCCCAGTAGTAATCCTCGGTTTAATGATGACATTATGTCTGAGAAGTACATTTTCCAAAGTATTGACCACATTCTTTTGATACTTCATATCATAAGTAAAGAAACGGTCAAACACTTCTCCATACATAGACAAAATACTGTCATGTCCCTGATAGTATCTAAAGTGATCTATCTTATTGCGTAAATCAATAATATTGTCATGTTCTGAAATCACCTCAAAAAGTTCAAGGCCTGCATTATAGAGTCCATATTTTTCACTCTCGATTTTTTCAGCCCACTTACAAAACTCACCTATACTGGTTCCAGTTCCCTTTGACTTTTGCTTATCTTTGGTCTCAGTAGTCGATTCACTCTCCTCTGATGTATATATTTCATAGCCGTAAACATACATAGCTACTATCTGATACAAAATAAAGTTATCAATTCTAGTTCCTTTATTATCTGTAAAACACTTATATGACTCTGGTTTCTCAGAATCATTGAGCAGACAATTATAATGGAATCCTAGCTGGAAATAAAGCAAATCTCTTTCTCTCATAAATGACCAATTTATCAGCTGTCCAAGCAACTCATTAATAAGCTCCCCATACTCAGCCAGATTTCTCAGTTCTACTTTATTTTTTAACTTCTGATATTTTAAAATGTTCTCCTGTTCATCCTTTTGCACCTCAAGTCCCTTGTTCTTATATTGCGCAATATCATTTTTCAGATTACAGAATTCAGAAATATCATCTTCATTTACACGATTTACCACATTTTCCAAAATAGAATCAGGTGCATACAGCTTGGCTTGAATCATATTTCTGTTGAGCTTTGGATTTTCTGCATCAACATACAAATCTACCTTGCCATTATCAGAAAAATTCATCAATGCACTGTAATTTGAAGGCATTCCTGTTTTATCAAAATTCACATATTTTGATAGGAAATTTGCATACTCTTCAGAATCTTTAAAGTAATCCGTAAAGGTATCCGATATTCGATCAGACAAGATAAGGCAAACCTCAAGAACCTTTATCCAGTCTTCGACCTGTCTTAAATTTTCTGCATTTACATGGAGCTTACAAATTCCATTGGCACGTTTTTGCACATCACCCACGTACTGTATATAAGAACGCATGGAACCTATAAGCAAATTAAGTCTTTTTGCATTTAAAAACTTTCCTACTATATACCACTTCTGCAATTCAGGTCTATTTTTCACATCTTCTACCAGACTATTGTATTTTGATGAAGTCCAATCTGTAAGGAAATTTTCCCGCTTTACTTCCATGATAGTGTTTAAAGGTGCTTTTACAAAATTTAAGTCTTGCACATCGTTTATGTATGCAGCAAAGGCCTGTTTCATGGATTCCTTAAGCAACATCTTATAGTGCTGATAAATTGCTTTATCAAAAGGACTACTATTTGCACTTCGAACCTTCCTATCCTTATTATTTTGCTGATTGTAATCTGTCATATATGCCTGACAGATTGACGAGATAGAAACAATTTTTTCTCTTTTCAGTTTTTCAAAGCGTTCCTTAAAATCTGCAACAGCATTTTCTTGATTTTTATCCTTCCACTTCAGATTCTTTACAGCATTTTCTAAAAATTTATATGCTTTATCACTCTGCAAGAAAAGATTGTAATAAACCTCCTTAAAAAGATAGTAGCAAGCACTATACCACTTATCCCTTGTTTCCGAATCGTAACTTTTTCCTGCATCTTTATAGCCCAATGTGTTTCCTATAAAATCAGGAAAGTCTTTTCTTGTTATGACTGTATTATAAGCTGGTACCTGAGATGCCCTGCTTACTTCCTTACCATACAGCTTATCCATAATCTTCCTTAAATCTTCCTGTTTATAAAACATTGGCAGATTATTTGAATAAAACTTGTTCTTTTCTACCATCAAACAAGTTGCTGCTTCTTTCTCAAAAAGGGAACCAAAAAGGAGTGTATTCCAACTTCCCTCATCATTAACTGCTGTTTTGAAATGAAAACTTTCATTTCTTGCAGCATATATAGTTTTTCTCAAGTCATCTAAAAATTGCAGTTCATAGTTTTCACCATCATAGGCATTTTGAAATTCATTGACATCCCATGATGACATTCCTCCAAAAAACTGCATAATTGCTGAAAGAGTTTCGCCTTTATTAGTATATTGTAGATGTTTTGAGATGGCTTCACTTTTCCATATTAGGAAATCCGACTCGTTATCCTTCAAATCAGCCATGTCACAGGCAACTCTAGCCAGATTGTTAGCTGAAAAGGCTACGCTCACAGCCATTTCCCTCTGTAAGTCCTCCTGTGCCTTTATCATCTCATAATCAAAGGAAGATATGCCTTGTAATATAGCCTCATTAATTTTTCCAAGCTTCATATCAGACTTATTATCCCACATATCATCCATAGCAAAGTGATATACCGCCTTTCCTATTGCAACATACTTTACACTTAGGAGATTAAGAATATCTTTCCACACCTTTTCAGATAAATATCCAAGACGCAGCTTAAATAATGATGTCTCGTCACATTTTCTTAAAATACGCTCTACAGCATTTTCAATATGATGGATAAAGTACTGATTAATAGCTGAATCTTCAAAAAAATAATCACTATTAGTCGAATCAATTACAACAGCATTGGCAAAACGATAACAAGCTATATTACGCTTTCTTATATCTGCTTTCAATTGATCTAAGCTTTTTTTCTTATCTACTACGTTAATTTGCGTTCTATTATCAAAAGCTTCTTGCAAAACAGCCGGTATACTAACAAAATTAGTATTATTTGATTTTGCATTTTCATGTCGGCTCCAGACATCGGCATCGCATTTTTCGTTAAATGTCATTTGCAGAGAAAGATGCTCATCTTTATCCTCATTTTTCGGTGCTGCAAAATAGAGTTCTACAATATTTCTTAATTTAGTCAGCCATTTATCCCTGTCAGCTTTCTTTATTTGTGGATAATTCCGCAGGAAGGAATCTAAGCCTGCCTTCTCTGTCGCCTTCGTTGTAGTCTTTTTTCCTTTATTTGATACTCTAGATAAGGCAATACTGCCATCTTTCGGCTGCACCACCATATTCTGATTTCTTACTGAACGAACAATTTTAGCACCTTCTGAATTTCTAATTGTCGGATTTAATTTTGTAAAATCATCTCTAATCAGATTAGCAAGTTCAATGATACTTTCCCTGTCATCATTTGATATAGATTTATTACCTATATTTTTAAGGAGTGTAAGCACTGCTTCACTGGAATCAAATTCATGACCATTATATTTTGACACAACCAGGCTTCTTCTAAGACTAAACATTACAAAATCCTTTAATTCTCCACCCTCAAATTTATGTAAAGCTTTTTCTTGTTGCATCTTTGATATAATAGCTTCATTTTTGCGTATTTGTGTTCCACTTTCACTCCGATAAAATAGAATCCTATTAATTGCCCCCCTAGAATCATTTACATATTCTGAACAGACTTTTTTCCAATTATAATTATTAATTTTAATTTCTTGTTGCTGTTTCCTACGTAAATTTTCTTCCGCAGATAAATTATCGTTATTTTTCCATGGCTTTGGAGCATTTCCAACCTGTATCTGGTTAAAAATATTGTATAAACACCTTACGGCTCTATCCCTATCACATAGTTGCTTTTGTAAGTCAATTGTTTTTCCTCCTGGGACATGGTAAAGAATTCCCCCTGTAGCATTTCCTTTCTCGGCTACCGCTGCTCTAATATGGTTCTCTTTCGAAACTTTCATATCCTTCCTCCTAATATTAATCCTTACAATCTACATCTTCTTTTTCTTTATCATCTGCTCCACGCCATGCCCGTATGACATACACACCAGCTATACAGCCAAGCAGAAGTATAAAAAACGTAACAATAAGCTCTATAACAAATACCGGTTTGCAGCTTAATATATCTGACCAGCTGCCATCCTGCCCCGGAACAAGCTTTGCTAAGAAGTCAAAGGCATCCACCCATGCAGAAAAAACAGCAAAAATAGTTACCAGACCAATTCCAGCCTGTATACGTCCATCTCTTTTCGCTTCCCTCTGTTCCTCTGCCTTTTCTCTTTCTTCCTGCATGCGCCTATCCTCATCTGCTTTGCGATCACGCAGCTGCTCTGCATTTTTTATCAGAAGCTGTGCAGATGTTGTCACTGAATCTTTCAGATTTTCGATTTCCAATGTACTTTTTATAAAGGCATAGGCCTCCTGCTCCAATGGATTTACAATCAAATCGTCCTCTTCAATTCTTGTGTTCAGGCTTACCAGACGTTCATTAAATCTATCTATTTCCTCTGAATTCTGAGTAATTTTCTGAATTGTCTTAGAAAGACTTACCCCTATACTTCTTAACTCAGATTGGTGCTCCAGCAGATTTTTCAAATCTATACATATTCGTGATTCTTTCAAGTCATTATCATTAATCAGGCTTCCCAAGGATTTGTTATACCTGTCTATCGCCGCAAGTATTGTTATCGAATTATCTGTATACAAGCATGTCCTGTAATCAATCTGCAAAATGTTATCCTTTGAAAAATCAGAATCCTTTTTGCCCACCATATTGAGACAGCAGGTTTTCAGCCAGTTATTGCTGTATCTGAGCATAGACGGGTCTACTTTTACATATACAAATATATGCTGTATTTCCGATCCGTCTTTTATTGTCTCTATCATGTCACGAGTTCTTCCAAATAATTCTCCGAAACTAATTTCTCCAATATCAGGCACTTTTTCTATATCAACATGTCCATTACCACCTTTGTAGCGTAAAGCACTCACCATTTTCGTCATTGAAGAATCATTTTCAATAATTGAAAGAATCCTGTCATATGGTATTATGGAATCCGCCCTTGGTGAATCAATAATATCTCCTTTTTCAGAGATATACCATGGGTCACTTGTCTCATAAAATGGTATCTCTGCAAATCTGCCATCCTCTCTGGATTTGCTGTGGTCTCTTCGATACCTCTTTGTCTGCTCATATAGCAAATCTTCTTCAATCTGCTCACACTGTTCAATTACCTCTGCCAGTGGCAGCAAAGAATATTTCTGTGACTCAGGCATATTAGGATTTAAAGCAATAATTACCCGAGTAGTGCCATCCGCTGAATTCTCCTCCTTAATCTTATATGGATATACTGTCAGCAGACACTCATCCTCATCTCTAGCAAAGACATATTCGTCCTCTCCCTGTGGCAGCTTTCCCCATATTGCAGACTTAACTGGCTCCATAGTCTTTGTAATTGTGTTCCAGAGATTGATGGATTTTATTATTACCCGATTTTCCTTTTTATCATTATGATAACTAAGCTTAGCCTCTTCTAACTTCTTCTGTAAATCAGAATAATATTTCAAGCTGCTTACATCAATGTATTCTTCTAATGGCATTTCAAAAAGATTTACTTCATCAGCAGCTTTTTCCAGCTTCTCAACTATCAATTCAAGAAGCTTTACACCTTCGTCTATAAACTCCTGACTTCTTTTCTGCAAATCGTCTAAGTCTGCGCCAATTTTACAGAAATAGGCGTACAGCGTACTCTTTGAAAGGCATTTCTCCCTGCCTCCATCAATTCTATTGACATAATCAATGAGAATTTCTGCTATTTTATTATCAAATGCGCTTAGTGGATTATCGCACTTTTTCTCTATCATTCTGTTAACGGCATATACACTAAAAACACAATCTATATCAGGGTATTCATGAACATGAATTACTATCTCAGCATTCGCTCTATCTGATTTTATGTATGATTTTATTCCCTTGTAGCAGTCAGTTCTTCTAAGTACACACTCAAAGGCACTGCCAAATCCTCCGTCCTGATGATGGTCAAATACTCCATCCTTTACAGTATTTCCCACATCAATCCAGAGATTATTCTCCAATATGTTTTCTTGAACCACCTCTCCCTTTTTCTCAAATACATATCTAAAATTCATACTCATAAACCTCTCTTAATCGAAGCCTTTATTACTATTATCTATACATAAAAGTAAAGCAGCTCTGCAATTCCTTATATCTTTCCTCACCATCAGCTGAAAACTCTTTATTTTTTAATGCTTCAAAACTGTCATTCATATATTCAGCCAGATTTCTTGTAATCAAATCTCTCTGTTCTATATCATTATCAAACTGTGCGATCTCAGCATCTCCAAATTTTTCAAGGGCTGCTATAATCTCTCCTCTATAGCTTAAGCTGTCTCTTCTTAGCTTTGCAAAAAGCTGTCTCGCTGTAGTGTCTCCTCGTTTTATAGCAAGCATTTCGAGATATTTATATGTAAGCTCCCAAGGATGACCACATGGTTTTCTTCCATCTTTTTTAGTCAATGTCTTGTCAAGATTACATAACTTTTCCCATAAATTATCATCAATTTCGTCCTGATGGAAATAAAACAAGCCTCTAATCAAAACATACAGTGCATATTCATTTGAAAACACAGAATGGCTATCCTCATCCAGATTCATGATATAACGAAGCCTCTGATTAATCGTGCTTTTCCCGTCAAAATAATCCATAGCTTCTGCATCATACTCAGTCTGCATATTCATATCAGCATAAAAATGCAACAGATACGACTGCGTGATTTTGTAATTTGCCGAACCTTTTTCCAGCTTGTCCAGAGCTTCTCTAAAATACTTTTCTGCCTCTAGGTCTCTCTTTTCAGCCAAAAGTCTTGCAAGCTGACTAATTGCCTTAGCCTCATCAAGAAAATCTGATTCATTATCATTTTTTAGTATTTCACGTTTCATCTCAGACGCAAGCTGCTGATTTGTAATATTTTCTCTGGCAATTTCAAGTCCTTTATCCCATTCAAAGGAATCCTCCAGACAAACAATAAGCTTGTTATTGGTCTTTAGGTATGCATCTATACCAACATAAAACGCATATTCCTTACACTTGTCATAATACTCAATGGCTTTTTTTGCATTTCCCACATGACAAAATGCAGACACTCCTGCATCATATAATTTGTATAATACCGCAGCCCTCATATCCGAGCTTCTATACTTGTCAGAAACGCTTTCCACCATCTCTTCAAACTGCTGCATCAGGTATAATAACTTTTCCTGATTCAAGTTATTGATTGTCAATAATGCAGACAGCTCGTTTACACTTTTATTAAAGTAATCCGGTGTTATTGTTTCCCTTACTCTCTGCTCCAGATATGGAAACCATTTATCTCTGTACAGTTCTGCAAATCTTCCCTTAGACTGCTTTGCATCATATGCTATTGATAAAGCCTCAAATAATTCTTTTCTCTCATAACAATTCCAAGCATTTGAAAAGGTATTATCAATTTCATCATATCCAAAAATCAGATTTTCATTGTCAGGGTTAAGCTCGTCTGTTCGTTGAATAATCTGTTCAAGCCAGTCATCCGCACTATTACCGATAAGCTTAAAGCCAAGTATAGAACAAATGCTGTCTGACAGATAAAGAAATTCCATCATCTGCTTATCTGGTTTGTACTGAATTGATTTGACATAGAATTTATCTATTTTTACAGCTACATTTCCACTGTTAACCATCTCCTGGGCAATCACAGTACGGTATATGTCAGCGTTCATAATACTAAAATATCTATAATCTGAATTGTCTGTTTCATTTGCCCTATATGCCTGTTTCTTAAACTCATTAACCAGATTATTGTCAAGACTTCCTACATTGCCTGTGGATCTGGTAGCAATATCTATATTTATAGCTGGTGTATGCCTCGGTGCATACAGTGGATTGTGAAAAATAATCCTGTTTACCACAGAACTTGCCATGTGAAAATATCTGTTTGCAGCCCAGTTATCATCTGCAAGCATGTTTGCATTTTGTGATAATAATCGTTTCTTTCCATCATCGCTCTTTAACATGACAAACAAATGATATTTTCCTTTTCGTTCACGTATTATACTGCCTTTTTCGTTTATAAGAGGCTTTCCTTCATATGTTCCCTTGGTCAGAAACTCAGGCAGAGTCTCTGCTACCTTTGCCTTCACAGGTCTTACTACATTGTGGTCTCTCTCCGCATTTCCTGTAGAATGTAAGTCCTGCGGATATACGAAATTTTCGCCTGCTTCTGCTATTACTTTTTTATAATAAGCCCGTACTCGTTCTCTCTCTGTCCATTCCTCAATCTGGCTGTCTCCCAGCTGCTCCATATCGTCAAAAATCAGTCCAGCAACAAATAAAGGTTTATTATCTTCTTTCTCAAATTCTCCAAATTCATCAAGTGATATTGTAATCATTGCCTGCCTCCACCAGCATCTAGTATAGCTTACTTAATTTTATCATTCTCCTATTAGTCAGGCAATTACTTTTGTTTTTTCTTTTTGTGCCATTTTTATATTTTAATTATCAATATTTATGTCATTTTTTCTAAAAGAAATGGCGGGGATTCTCCCCGCCTGATTTTATGTATCTTGCAGCATCTATATGCATAAACACAAGATTTTCTTAGTTATGTTCAGCCAATTTTCAAAAAAATTCTTTAGATAAAAAATATCCATCAAGATATGCATTTTCATGATTGCCTATATCGGGCTGTTTTCACAAGAAATTCTTCGAATGAAAGGGTATGACGAAGAAGACATTAAAGGTTATTGCCCTCTATATCGGGCTGTTTTCACGAACAACAAAATATTGGCAATTATTGTTGTTTTCGTAGCGTGTTATTGCCCTCTATATTGGGCTGTTTTCACTACAGTATTTATAATACTTATAATCTACTTTTACCATATTTATATACTTTTTTCAATATAAAAACATCAAAAAGTGGGTCAGCCTATTTGAGTCTAAATTAAATAAACCGCATAAATTCAACATTCGTACTAAGATGCCAATTCTATCCCTAGGCTGACACGCTTTTTTATTTTTCAAATTAATCTTTACTACTCCATAGGCATTTTATAGTTAATTATAAAAATTACTCTCTCACCTCTCCAACATATTCTCAATAAATATCCCATACCCCTGCGTCGGGTTATTCACAAACACATGTGTCACCGCCCCGATTATCCTGCCATTCTGTATTATCGGTGAGCCTGACATCCCCTGTATGATGCCCCCGGTCAGCTCTATCAGCTCATCATCTGTGATTTGAAGCACAATCCCCTTATTCTCATCCTTAGTTCCCAAATCCACCTCTGTGATTTTGACATCATAGGTCTTTAGCTCTCCTGACACCTCAGATATAATCTGGGCACTGCCTATCTCTATGTCCTGCTTATGGGCTACCTCATACATATGGTCGGTCTCTGAGTAGGCTGTATAGTCCTCGTCGTCTAAGGTGCCATATATACCTATATCTAAGTTATTATCCAGATGCCCTATATGGCTCTTGTTGCCAAAATATATGGTGCCTGCCACCTGCCCTGGCTTTCCTGCCACACCTTTGTCTATCCGCTGTAGGGACATATTGTAGAGGTCTCCGTCGTGGACTGACAGGAGGTTTTCCGTGACTCCGTCTCCGATTCCGTGTCCCAGGGCGCCAAACTCCTTGTCTATGGTATAGTAGGTCATGGTGCCGATTCCTGCCAGATCATCCTTTATCCATATGCCTGCCAGATAGCTGCCCTCTGAGGATTTCTGTGGCTGTATGAGTACCTCTGATTCCTCATTGCCACGCAGTATGCTAAAGCGCATAAACTCCCCCTTTGCAGAGTCTACAAGCTTCACTATGTCTTCCTTGCTGTTTACCTCCTGCCCATCTACTGCGGTTATATAGTCTCCTCCCCTTATAGCTCCCTTTGCTGGCTCTACTACCTCTCCATTTTCGTTTTCAAAGCTGACAGAATCCAGCACCAGCACTCCCTTCATCTGCTCATATATGCCCACCAGCCTGCCTGATGCGAACACGCTCTCTCCGTCTACTACCTGCACATGTACGTCCTTGATAGGGAATACTCCCCACAGATAGCAGCCCATGGTCTGCCCACTGACATTACCCTCCTCTATAAAGCTGGTGACAGTGTTGCTCTTTATATCTCCAAATGTAAGTGTGGAAAGCTCCCTGTCTGTGCTATATTCCCGAAGGCTCAATCCTCTCATCAGGATTCCATCCAGACTGTCGCCCCTTTCCACAAAAATTTCGTCTGGTATCTGCTCCATGAAGCTTCCGTAAAATAAAAAGAGCAGGCAGATAAAATAAGTAAGTACCGCTGATTTATGAATAAAATAAAAAAATTTCCGCATACCATAACCTCCAAATGTGTCTATAGTATGCGGAAAGTATTTATTTCTTATTCTGTGCCATTTTCTTCATCTCTCTGGCACTCTCGATTACTGTGTCTGTGATTTCCACTCCACCAAGCATTCTTGCAAGCTCCCTGACACTTGCTTCCTCATCCAGCTTGTAAATATTGGAATAGGTTGCAGAATTTTCCACTGATTTTTCAATCAGGAAATGGGAGTCTGCCATGGCTGCTATCTGCGGCAAATGAGTGATACAGATTATCTGGTGGTTTCTTCCAAGCTCATTCATCTTTTCTGATACCATCTGGGCTGTTCGTCCACTGATACCGCTGTCGATTTCATCAAATATCAGGGTCTCGATTCTGTCATTTTCTGCCATGACGGTTTTTATTCCCAGCATGATTCTCGACAGCTCACCACCTGATGCGATTTTGCCTAATGGCTTCACTGGCTCACCAGGGTTTGTAGATATCATAAACTCTGCATCATCGATTCCGTTTGCTGTATAGTCTGACAATCTGTTAAAGCTCATCTCAAATTTTACATCAAGGAAGTTCAAGTCCTTAAGGGCTGCTACAATCGCCTTTACCAGACTCTTGCTCTTTTCCTGCCTGAGCTTTGACACCTTAGCTGACACCTTTTCAAGCTCTGCTTCCTTTTTATCAAGGTCAGCCTTCAGCTTGCTCAAATAGGTATCATAGTCATTGAGCTGGGCTATGCGCTCATTATTTTTTTCCAGTCTCTCAAGGATTTCTTCTATGCTGTTTCCGTACTTTGACTTTAAATGATTAATCTCATCCAGCCTCTTTTCCAGCTCGTAGAAGCTTTCCTCGTCAAACTCTGCCGCAGATATATAGGCTGAGATTTCGTGGTTAAAATCTGATAGCAGACTGTCTATCTCTGCCAGCTGGTTCTCAAGCTGTGCCACCTCTTCATCATAGGCTGACGCTGTCCCCAGCTCTCTTACCGCCCTGCCTATCATCTCTGAGGCACTCTCATTTTCTCCATCTGTGCAGGTAAAGGCGGCATTGACTGCCTCCATGATTTTCTTGCCATTTGCAAATTTGCGGTACCTGGTCTCCAGCTCCTCGTCCTCTCCTGCCACAAGCTTTGCAGATTCTATCTCGTTTGACTCATACTCTAAGAGGGATAATTCCTTTGCCCTCTCCTGTACATTGAGGTTTGAGTTCTCATAGTCTTCCTTAAGCTTCTTATACTCCCTGTAGAGGGCTGCCATCTGGCTCTTTAATTGCTTCATCTCTTCCCCTGCGTACTCATCAAGTATCTGCAGATGGTTCTTTTTGGACAAAAGCGACTGGTGCTCGTGCTGTCCATGGATGTCTATAAGAAGTGAAGCCGCTTCCTTCATCTTTGATACAGGCACAGCCTCACCATTTATCCTGCCTACTGCTCTCTGGGCTGTGATTTTTCTGCTCAAAATCACCGTCCTGTCAGCTTCGATTTCAATATCCAAAGCCTTGAGCTTGTCTAAAATATCATCATTTTCCACATAGAAAATCAACTCTACAAAGGCTGTCTGCTCATTATCTCTGAGCATTTCCTTTGGCACCTTTTCCCCCAGTGCCAGATTGATTGAGCCAATGATTATTGATTTTCCTGCTCCTGTCTCTCCGGACATGATGTTTAGTCCGTCTGAAAACTCCACCTCACATTCATCGATTAATGCCAGGTTCTTTACATGTAGATTTTGTAACATATTTTCTCCTTCCACTCTCCCAAGGATTATACTATTCTACAATTTTACGGATTTTTTTCATGAGTGATTCCGTTTCCTCCACTGTTCTGATGGCACACATTATGGTGTCATCACCTGCTATTGAGCCTACTATCTCGTGTATTTTCATAGCATCTATCGCTGCACACACCGCTCCTGCCATTCCAGATACCGTCTTTATCACCAGAATATTTTGTGCCATATCCATAGACATGAAGCCATCTCTCAGCACCCGCACATATTTTTCTGACAACTCATCATCTGTATCACCAAGCACTGCATACTTTTGTCTGCCATTATTGAGGGAAATCTTTGTGAGCTTTAGTTCTCTTATATCTCTCGATACAGTTGCCTGAGTCACGTTATAGCCCTCTTTGAGCAGATATTCTGACAGCTCTTCCTGAGTCTCTATCTCATATCTTTGAATCAATTCAATAATTTTTGACTGGCGTTTTGTCTTCATTGTGCCTCCTATGTATATGTCTCCATTTTCTTTCTTAGTATCTCCAAAAAGCTGCGTTTGTTGAGCTTGCATATCTGGGTGTAGTTATCAGATTTTTTAATCACAAATCTGTCCCCCACCTTAAGCTCTGCCACATTGTCACCGTCAAAGCTCACATATGCCCTCTCATCCTTCTGCCATCTTCTGCTGCCCATCTCTATTTCTATCACATCCTCAGATGATAATACAATACTTTTTGAATTGAGATTATGGGCATTGTTTGGAGTCAGCAGTATCAGGCTGCCCTTCGGGTCTACAATCGGACCTCCTGCTGACATGTTGTAGCCTGTCGAGCCTGTAGGTGTGGCGACAATTATGCCATCTGCATGATAGGTATTTAAAAACTCACCATTTACATAGACATTGAGGCTCAGCATCTGTAAGCCCCCAGCCCTGTGTATTACGATGTCATTTAAGGCAACCCTTTTATCCTCACAGCCGTCCTTGTGGCCTGTGAGCATGATTCTGTTTTCCATCATATAGTTACAGTTGTCACCCATAAGCTTATCTATGGCAGGAAAGACATTGCTCTCCTCCAGCTCACACAGATAGCCAAGCGTGCCCATATTTACTCCTATAAGTGGGATTTCAAGGTCTGAAACCCTGGTAGCAGCCCTGATTAGCGTTCCATCGCCTCCCAGAACCAGTATACACTCGGTATCATCTTGAATCTGGTCAATATCAAAATCCCTGCCATCTGGCGACTCAACAATACTTATAAGGCTCCTTGCACTTCCACCCTTGTCTGTGATGTATTTTACTATCTGCCCGGTCAGTCTCAGGTCTTTATCCTTATAGGCATTAGTGATTACAACGAATTTTTTCATCTTATTTATCCAGTTCTCCATGAGCTGCCTCTACAACAGCATGAATGTCCACTGAATCCTCCTTCTGCGGCTCATCAGATTTTTCGATATATACGAGATACTCGATATTTCCCTCTGGTCCCTTTATTGGCGAGTATTCCAGGTTGTGTATTGAGAATCCATTTTCCAGGGCAAAGCCTATTACCTTTTCTATGACCTCCTCATGCACCTTTTTATCTCTTACAACGCCCTTCTTGCCGACCTTTTCCCTGCCAGCTTCAAACTGGGGCTTGATTAGGCAGACCATCTGACCTTTGTCCTTTAACAAGGCTCTTGCTGGCACAAGTACCTTGGTGAGAGATATAAATGACACATCAACCGATGCAAAATCAAGGGCATCTGCTATGTCGTCAGGAGTCACATATCTGATATTGGTTTTCTCCATGCACACTACACGCTCATCCTGTCTGAGCTTCCATGCAAACTGGCCATAGCCCACATCCACTGCATATACCTTGCTGGCTCCATTTTGCAGCATACAGTCTGTGAAACCGCCTGTGGATGCTCCTATATCCATGCAGATTTTTCCATCCAGAGTGATTCCAAAATGCTTCATGGCCTTTTCAAGCTTGAGTCCGCCTCGGCTCACATACTGTAAGGTCTTGCCATGAATTTCGATTTTGCAGTCATCAGGGAAGGTGGAACCAGCCTTATCCTCCCTGTTGTTGTTTACGAAGACATTGCCCTCCATAATCATGGTCTTAGCCTTCTCTCTTGACGCTGCCAGACCTCTGTTAACTAATAATACATCTAATCTTTCTTTCATATTACCTCATTATACTTTAAAATCCTTGATGCCACAGTTTCTGCATCAATTCCTACTATCTGCTTTAATCTTTCTACATTTCCATGCTCTACATATGCGTTTGGGATGGCAACTGTCATCACATCCATATCAATATTATTTTCCTTGATATAGGCTGACACATGCTCTCCAAAGCCTCCGCTTTGCACATTTTCTTCCATTGTGACCAGAAGCTTATGATTTGCGCTGAGCTTTTGTATACACTCCTTGTCAAAAGGCATGGCAAATCTTGCATTTATAAGGCTTGCATCTATGCCCTTTTCCTTTAGTATCTGTACCACCTTTTCACCTGTTGCCACCATGCTTCCAAGCGCAAGCAGGGCTACTTTACTGCCCTCATATATGGTCTCACTCTTGCCAAGTTCAATCTCTGCCCTGTAATCCTTTAAGCCATCATATGCCAGCCCTCTCGGGTACCTGACTGCTATTGGATGATTATAGTTCATGGCAAATTTGACCATGTCTGACAGCTCCCACTTGTTCTTTGGCGCCATAATGGTCATATTTGGTATATTAGACAGATATGATATATCAAATATTCCCTGGTGGGTCTCTCCATCACTGCCCACAAGTCCAGCCCTGTCTATGGCAAAGACCACATGTAAGTCCTGAATACACACATCATGAAGTATCTGGTCAAAGGCTCTCTGCAAAAATGAGGAGTAGACAGCAAATATAGGCTTTAATCCTGCCTTTGCCAGTCCTGCCGCAAAGGTCACAGCATGTTCCTCTGCGATTCCCACATCAAAGAGTCTGTCTGGATATACATTGCCAAATCGCCTGAGTCCTGTTCCATCTGCCATGGCAGCGGTTATGGCAACCACCTTGTCGTCTCTCTCTCCCATTTTCTTTATGATGGTGGCAAATACATCTGTGTAGTTTGCCTTTACTCTCTTTGAAACAGGTACTCCTGTCTGTATATCAAAAGGCTCTGCGCCGTGGAATCTGGCTGGATGTCTCTCCGCTGGCAGATAGCCATTGCCCTTTTTAGTAATCACATGGACTAGGACAGGTCCATCAACACGCTTGGCTTCCTCAAATTTCTTCCGCATCTCACGGATATTGCTGCCATCTATAGGTCCGATGTACATGACGCCCATCTCTTCAAAAAACATACCAGGTACAAAGAGCTGCTTGATACTGCTCTTGGTGTTTCTGATGCCCTTTACCATCCTCTCGCCGTAGACCGGGATGTGATTTAAGGAGTTAAGC
>CAVKUD010000025.1:0-22418 GCA_963659315.1 Senegalimassilia sp.
AGGATACAGAAATCCCTCCCTATCCTCAACCATACTGATTGCACTTTGAGGACAAATTGCATAGCAGGCACTACATCCAGAGCAGTTTTTCTCTGGTTTAGCCTTTATCAGCTTGCTGCATTCTGCAAAAAGCTTTCCATGAATGCGGCTTTCCAAATATTTATGCTCAAGCCTCTTATAGCTCATTCGATTCATATCCCAGAAAAAAATCTTTCTCTGTAGAGGCATATATGCAGGCTCATACTCTGACGGATTTTTCCGCACTCCATCTTCATATGTAACCCTGCTTACAATAAGCTCAGATATAATATCGCCAAAAAGCTTCCGCCCCTTTTGTGTTCTTGTAAGCACAAGCGAGATTCCCCTCTCATCATTCATATCTGGCAGTACCTCATCAATCCCCCAGAAATCACCTATTGTAAGGTCTGATGATTTATTTTCCTTGGATATGCAGCTATAGCACGATGGTCTGAGGCAGTAGTTTCGCAGGAAAAACTGCATATACGAATGAGCTTCCTTTGATATATAATGCGATGTCACTTTATCACCCATAAACATTTCACACACACCATAATCGCTCCAGCCCTTATCCTTACATCTGAAATCCACAGACTTCATTTTGCCACTGTAAGTCTGCTCCTCATACCTTACATATTTTCTCCACAGCTTTGGTGACGGTACCCCATGACATATTACATCTACACATATGAGATTATCATAGTCTCTCCCCAGAAATCGCTTCAATCCATTAACCTGACAAGCGGTTCCACTAAACAATACTAATTTTCCGGCTTGCAGATTTTCTCTGACTTTATTATATATGTTTCCAACACAGGCTTGCAAATATTTTGAGCCACGAAGGCATTTAAGCTCTGCAGTATCAGCCACTTCCACAAATTTTGCTGAATAGCAGTCATCAGACATAGCCACTCCATAGACTATCCCCTTTTTCATAAGTACATTTTCTGCCAGCAGGGAAAATACTGCGCCCGATGAGCTTTTTATTCTGTTGTCATTATCTTTGCTGTAGCAAGCATATGAATTTAGTAAATTCATGACCTTATTTTCTCCGTAGTAATCCTTTAACGATTGCTTTTTCCTGTTCATTCATTGCAAAGAAATATGTAAAACATGCATACACAATTATATAGATGATTATGCTCAGCCCCCACATAATTAGCTTATCCATATTCCAGAATTTTGTCATAATATATCCAAGCAGAATTGGTATAATCAATACCACTGCAATTTTTCCAATATTCTTCCAGAATCCAACAATGTCCAATTTAATATATTTTGTATAGTACCAATTCATAAAACACACATTTCCTGCAATCAATGCCACCGCAGTTCCAACTGCTGCACCTATTGCACCAAACGCCTTTATGAGTGGAATACTAATCATAATATTTCCAACTGCAATTACAGAATATACTATTGTTCTTATCTGATGTTTATTTTTTGCCCTGAGTATTTCAATTCCTATATTTTGTGTTAGTGGTATAGTTACCGACAATATAAGTAAAAGAGTTACATAATATGATTTATCGTATTCTGCACCAGCCCATATGCTTATAAATTTTCTTCCCCACAGCACAAAACCACTCGATACTAAAGCTACAACCATAAACTGGATACGTCCGAGTTTTATAAACAATTTGGATAGTTTTTCATTATTATTTTCGTCTCTTGCAACTATATCATTAACCTTCGGCACGAACACACTGGAGATTGCGACTGACAAGCTCAGATACATCGTATTAATCTGACCACCAAGACTATAGACAGCAACCTCAGCAGATCCCGACATTCGTCCCAATAAATATCTATCAACACTCCAATTCACCTGATCAATAACCTGATTTATAAAAATGAAAAATGTAAATATCCACATTTCCTTAAATAGTGTAAAGTCAAAATTTGACAGCGAAAATTTGGTTTCAAGCTTATTTACACAGTATAAAATATTAATAATAAATTTAATTATAGTGATTGTTGTTGTTGTCACAGCCATCCCTACTGCACCGAACCCTGCAAACAACAACGGTAGTGTTATTAATGGATTCAATATATTTTCTGTAACAACCAACACTCTTTGCCAGACAAATTTTTCATTGGCAAGTATAATAGCATCAAACACACTATTAGGAAATGATATTGCAAGATTTACAAGCATGAGTATAAACAATGGTCTTGCCACAATGTACTCCGAGTCCGTTATATATGTTCCAAAAAAAGCTCTCATGTTTGCAAATATCAGCCAGCCACACATCACAGTTATCAACATAAGCACGATGAAAATGACCAGATACATGCCATTCAGTTCTGCAATTTTATCTTTCTTTTTTTCTACCTTGTAACGAGAGTAAAACCTGACATATGATGCTGAAAAGCCAAAATTAAGCAATCCAAGATATGCAATAACAGAATTTACCAACTGATATACGCCATATTCACTCTGTCCAAGTGTTCTCAAAACTATAGGGGTATAAACCAATCCTGCTAAAAGCTTAACTGCCTGTCCCAAATACGACAATACAACGCCTAGTTTTTTCTGGTCTTTCTGCATTTATTTTCCAGTCTCCTTTTATCTCTGATACCTAATGGCATTTATTTTCAAATACTATTCTGGCAAATTTAGGATAGTTTTTTCTAAATATCCAAATAAGCATTCTTTCTATTCTGCCCTTTGGTGCAACATATTTTCTTCCCCTTTTTCCATCTTCCTTAATAATTTTAAACAACTCTTCTATTTGTCCCTGACTCAGTTTAGAGCCATATGACTTTCTAAACAAAAGCCTTGCCCTGTATTCTATTGCCGCACATAACGACTCATACTGAATTTCATTGCTTTTCGGTACAAATTTTTTTATTTCATTCCATGCAGGAATTTCCGTATATTTCTTTTCATCTATAAGTCCATGTGATGCAGATTCTGGATAAATTATGTAATGATAAAACTGTCTATCCGTAACAAAATATTTCCTGCATTTTGAAAATACTGTAAAGATAAACAGGCTATCCTCCGCCACGCAAAAACGCTTATCAAAGCTCACTCCATCCAATACACTGATTTTGTATAAAATACCAGTAACAACTTCACATATATCAGTAGCCATAAAGCTAAATTTCTCATCAAAATACTTTATTTCGGCATCCTTTACATTTGCAGTATATACCAGATTTCCATTTGTATCCTCGCTTATTCTTTCTGATACAACCACATCCACATTCTGACTATTCATTTGTGTCAGCAAACACTCACACATGTCACTATCAATATAATCATCTGCATCAACAAACATCAGATAGTCCCCAGTTGATACTTCAATTCCATAGTTTCTCGCATTGGATACACCACTATTTTCAATATTAAATAATCGTATTCTGGTATCTTTTAAACACAACTGCTCACAGATATTTCTTGAATAATCTGTTGAACCATCATTTACAATTATAATTTCTATATTTTTGTATGTCTGACTACATATCGATTTAATACATCTTTCAACATACTTTTCGCAATTAAATACTGGAACTACAATACTTATTTTGGGTTCCATTATATACTGCCTCCTAAATCATATTCTCTATATACTTATTAAGCTTCTTTCTTTCCATATCTAAGACACAATATCCTGCGCTATAATCATGGCTTAAGATGTTTTCATCGGAACAATAATCTATAAATCTATCCTTCAAGTCAAATTTTTCCATAAGATTTTCAAGTCGGGAAAACATATTATTATACATATCATTTCTTTTATATACTATCAAATTTCTATCAAACAAAAAAGAAAATACTGCTCCATGAAATGAATCTGTAATTACAAGCCCCGCATGTCCAATATAATATATCCACTCCTCAACAGACGGAATAGGGTTTTCACATTCGCCTCTTTTATTCAGCATTATTATATGCAAATTATTATCATCAACTATTTTTTTTACTCTCGACATATCAGAATCCGTTATCTCACCCAGAAAATATAAAATTGCACTATTAGCTACATAATCCTCGGTATATTCATTTGGTCTTTTTGCTATCTCCTCCCACTTTTTAGAATCAAGCATTAAGGTCGGATCAATATATGTATCTACCGAAACATCACATAAATCTTTCACAATTTTTTCTGCCGTTTTTTCTCTTACAGCTATTTGTTTAAAGTCGGAAAGTCCTTCTTTGTAGAATTCCATCCATTGCATTGGAAGCTCTTCTACTCCAAAACTGACTGACATAGTCATCTTTTTTTCTTTTTCCACAAAGTCTAACAACATTAAATGTTTTGTTGTATCATCTAACCACGCAGGATTCCATACCTGATCAGATCCAACACAGAAATAATCAAAGCTTTTCCGTAATTGTCCTATTCTTGTAATACTTTTAACATGTAAATACTTACTGCTGAATTTTTCCAATAAAGCTTCTTTTTTTCCTTCTGCCGCCCGCTCTTCTCTATTACTTGAAAATTGATAATTTGTCAGAATATTTATTATACGTTTTATATTATTGATATTTAATTTCTTTCTATAATCAATTGTTACAGCCTCAATGCCATACCCTCTAAATATCTGTTCAACAGCATAATTTTGAAGCTTATTCCCATAGTTTATATTTCCATATAAGGTTATTATTGCTATTTTATCTATTTTCACTATATCTTTGCAACTCCTTGGATGTATATTTTATTTTTTAATTATGATGTCCTGTATATACTTATGTAATGCTTCCAGTAATCACTGCCATCATTTTCCCTATCACATAATAAATATTGTAACATATAGAAGCTTATTTATGTTAAAATATAGTGTTTCATCCTTTACCATTGTACGCACCGTATATTTTATTAACAATAGACATTTTTGAAAGAGGTAACATATGGCAGAACAGGCTCTAAAAATCGCAATACTGATGTCCACCTATAATGGAGAACGCTACCTGAGAGAGCAGTTAGATTCTTTGGAAAAACAGGATATTCCTGTAGACATTTTTATACGAGATGATGGCTCAAGTGACGGAACTGCAGCCATTTTAAAAGAATATGAGTCAAAGGCTAATATATATGTAGAATATGGTTCAAATCTTGGTTATAAAAAGAGCTTTATGACCCTGCTCATGAACGTCAGCGGCTATGACTTCTACGCATTTTGCGATCAGGATGACATCTGGCTTCCAGATAAAATATCCTCTGCCATCAGCCAGCTTAATACTTATAATGATAGACCAGCCCTCTATTACTCAAACCTCAGAAAATGTAATAGCTCTCTTGAAGTTTATAAAGTCACAGACCTGGACAAAAGAGTTATGTCTCTTCAGAGCAATATTCTAAGACGCTCTATCGCCGGATGTACAATGGTGATAAACAATGTCCTTAGACAAATTGCAGCTGCCATCGGTATTAATGACAGTCTGCTGCTGCAGGGGCATGACAGCTACCTGGTCAGTCTGTGCTATGCCATAAATGGTAATATTGTCTGTGACAAAAACAGCTATATTCTATACAGACAGCATGATGATAATACCTCTGGCTCCACAAATGGCATATTAAAGCGTTTAAAAAAAGAATTATCCGGTCTGCAAAAAGCTAAGCTGAATGAATATACTATAGCTCTTGCTATGACAAAATACTGTGCAGATGTAATATCGGCAGAGCAATTATGCGAGCTGAATGAATTTATAGCCTATAAGCACAGCCTTATAAACCGAATAAAAATTATTTTTTCTCCTAAATATACGACAGGTAATTTTGTTTTAACTGTATTAGGTAAAGCTAAAATCCTTCTGGGTATACTTTAAAGCCATCTAGCTGCCTATCACACTCGTATATGGTACTACATCATGGTAACCTCTGATAAATATTGTGATAAACATATATGCAAAAAACATCAGATTAATTGTTATTGATATTATCTTTCTGTTATTTACATTTTTTATATAGTTAATACACTGTGGCAGGTATACAAAGTTAGGGAACGAAAACAGCCAGCTGATTCTCTGAGCAAGTGGTATTCTTGATGATATTAGGAGTATTGACAATGCTATAAAATTAAGCCACAACACAATCCTATAGGTATCATCATTTTTTGCCCTATCATATATAATAATCAAAAATACAACTATCCCCAGCTCAACAAAGAGACTGAACCAGTTCACCTCACCACTATTAAAGTTTGATATGAGATACGCCGAAAAGTACATTGACAAAAATGGCACTCTTCTTACTACTATTTCAAATAAACTAGCAAGTAAATTTCCAACGACAACTATGCCAGTACTTCCCACTACAACTTTTGTCTTTGTAAGTCTGATATTGCAGAGGAAATAGAACAGCACATATACAATACTTGTAACATGAATTGAACATGCCAATGCTATCAACAACATAAACTTAACAAACTTACGCTCCTTCAAATAAGGGATTGCCACAATAAACACCATTGTTGCAATGCTCTGTCTCACCATATTCATTGATATAAAAAAGACATTTGTGGTAAAAAACAAGAGGCAGCTCATAACAGGATTCTGGGACTGTTTAAAAATTGAGTGTATAGCCAGTCCGCAACACAATATAGACGTGAGCAGCAGCACTCCTGTATATGAATTTGTAAACCATAATGAAATCTGGTTAATAAGTGCATAACCTATATCTCTGATATTTGATATTCCATTACTTGATATTCTTAAAAATAAATAATAATATGTTCCCCCTGTGTCCGTTCCTATATTATATGCTCTCAGTCCAGACACCAGAATTGTAGGCAGTGCTGTCAGCCATATGAGAATTTTGTATGCAAACAGGTTATTTATGTTCTTATCATTTGCTATACTTTTTCTATATGAAGTTGTGAATGCTGCCATCAGCAGGGTCAAAATCATCACCACAAAAAATATCATCTACTTATTCCTTCTGTATAATTTCAAAAAAATCCTGTAAAGCCCTCCACTTATGGCAATAAGCCCTACCGCCATCTTTTCGTGAAATTCAAAATACGGACTTGTCCTTACAAATTTCTGTTCATTTTTTATTTTTTTACGAAGCAGTCTAGCCTGCTCCCTATAATCATTATCAAATATCGCTCTGTTGTAAACATGTATATAGCATCTTACGCATCTCGTTCTTGCAGCATCAAGAGCCTTTGGATACTTCTCAGCCATTTTATCATAAAGACCTTCCATGCAGCTAATCAGCTTCATTCTCTTTATATCCATGTCTCCGTACATAATACTGCCTGGTCTCTGATAATAAAAATAGCCTTTGTCTTCCACCACCACCAGCTTGTCACAGGCTTCCACTATTGCTTCTATTGTCTGCATATCCTCATACAGCTCACCTAACGGGAATCTTATACTTTGAAATACTTTCGCCTTAAAAAGCTTTGTACACACTGATACATCTACCACATCCTGGGCAAACATACGCCTGTACATTTCAGCCCTATCTACTTTTTCTATTTTAACTGGCTGAGATAAATTTTCATCTGCTCCTGCATTTGATTTATCATACACAAGAGTAACTCCTGCACTTGCCATATCTGCATCATATTTTTGAATTGCCTGATATAAATTTTCATACCAATGTTTGTTTAAATAGTCATCACAGTCAACAAATGATATATACTCTGCATTTGAGTGCTCTATTCCATAATTTCTCGCCGATGACAGACCTCCATTTGCCTTATGATAGGCTGTGATATTATCATATTTTGCAGCATACTCATCACATATCATTCCGCTATTGTCTGTTGAGCCATCGTCTACCAGTATAATATTTAATTCTTTGTATGTCTGCTTAAAGATGCTTTCCAGGCATCTTTTTATATACTCTGCGGTGTTATAAACCGGTATCACTACATCAATCATTACACATTTTCCTTATTACTCTCTCTACCCTGCTATAAGACTCCCTTATATCAAAGCCACTCTCTTTTGCCGTCTCACAGTAGCTTTCCCTGCCATCAGCAGAAATACAGCTTTTATCATCAACAGCCCTTTGGAGCATTTTAGCACCATCCTTATCCAGTGAAAACCGTTTGGCACAATCTGCGACCAAAGCCGTTTCTGGAACACCTTCTGAGATGTATGTAAGCAGCCCAGCTGCCTGGGCTTCTATTGCGACAATTCCAAAGCCCTCATATATTGATGGCAGAATGAACATATCCATTGCGCACAACACATCTGCCACATCAGTCCTTGCGCCTGCAAACAAAATATTCTGCGGCTTATCCACATGCTCAGCCAGTCTTTTACACTCTTCAAGGCACTCTCCATCTCCCACCAATAGCAGCCTGGTATCCCCTTCCTTAAAATCCAGATTTTCTATTATCCATTTTTGATTTTTAAAACCAACAAATCTGCCTACGCAGCCCACCACAAAATCGGTCTGGGATATTCCAAGTTCAGCCCTTACCCGGCTTCTGGCAGTCTCATTATATCTGAATCTATCAGTGTCAATCCCATTGTTTATTATAAGACAGTCCTTTGTCCTGCCAAACATCCACTCTGCTGCCTCCATGGAACAGGCAAATCTGTAGTCGGTAAACCTGTTCATTTTAGCCCTGTTTATGTTGTGTAAAAGCTTTGTAATACGCCCCCTGGACGGGGCTACATTATGGGAATGTACTATAATCTTACATTTTTTCCTGGCTGCAATTTCTATTGGAATGATATTTGCCGCTGAATTCTTGTGAAAATATGCCACATCATATCCCAAATCAAATAAGCTTCGGATGTCATTTTTATAGCTTAATATATTTTTCGGAGATGAGATAATATGCACAGTGGCTCCCATTTTCCTAAACATCTTTACCGTGTCTGCCTTTTCGTCTGACGCCACAAAATCCATCTGTATTTTTTCCTTATCCATCATCTTATATGCCCCAGATAAGTACGTTTCGATTCCGCCAAAGGAATCGCTTATCATAAAATTAAGCACTTTAATTTTAGAATTTCTCATAATACTCCTGCAGCCTGCCCGCCTGCACCCCTACATCATAATCTCTGAACAAGTCTATATCACAAGTTCTTCTATTAACACCCAGCTTATTAAGTCCCGTCTGGCTTCTTGCATCATCAACATATGCCATTAATTTACTAAGCCAGTCTTCTTCCTTAAGCTCTAGCCTGTCCACATTTGCCCCTATCACCACGTCCTCTGGAAGTTTATCTGACAGGAGGCAGGGCAGACCATTCACCTGGGCTTCCACTGCCACCATTCCAAAGCCCTCATATCTGGATGGCAGGGCAAATATATCAAAGGCATTATAATAATCATTTGCCCTGTCACAGGCAGGAAGCATTATAAGCTGCTTTTCCAGTTTAAGCTCACTTGCCAGCGCAATAAGCCTGCCCCTGTTTTCTCCGTCACCTACCAGCATGAGCTTTACTTTACTGTCATAAGCTGCCTTATCGTTAAGCTGCTTTAATACTCTTAGAAGAAACTCCTGATTTTTCTGAAAGCACAGCCTGCCTATGCAGCCTATTAGTATTTCATCCTCCTGCACAGCAAGAGTCTCCCTGATTTCTCTTCTTTTTGCCTCGCTGTACATGAAGCGTTTTAGCTCAATGGCATTGTTTACTATGTATACACGCCCTTCATCCACTGCTTTTCTGCCAAACATCCACTCTGCCGCCTGGGCAGAGCATGCCATATAGTCTGTGGCACAGCTTTTTGCCAGAGGTCTTAGCAGATATTTTAAAATATTCTTCTTTGTCTCCCCATTTGCAGCTGTGGAATGGTTGTGGGCTATCCGCACTGGAATCCCTGCCTTTTTTGCCATATATAAGGGGAAAACGCTCAGTGTATTCATGTTTGAATGTACGATTCTGTAATTATTCTGTCTGAATATACGGTAGACCTCTTTACAATAATTCCAGGGTCTTGTGTACCTTGGCACCACGTAGACACGTCCGCCTGCCTTTTCGATTTCTTCCTTCTGGGGAAGTATTGAGCCTTCCAGAGCAAAAAAATCAAATTGTATTTTATTTTTATCTATCCGACGATAATAATTCATGATTACGGTTTCCACACCACCATAATTCATATCCGTCATCATTACTGCGATTCTTTCCATACTCTATTTCTTTTGCAATGCTTTTTCCGTTACACCGTCTACTCTGCTCCCTCAGCCGTCACAACTGCCTTGATGGTTCTAAAGAATATCTTTACATTAAACCACCACGAAAAATGCTCTATGTAGTAAAGCTCCATAGCCTGTCTCTCACCATTTTCATAGGTGATATTGTTCCTGCCATATGCCTGCCAGTAGCCTGTAAGTCCTGGTCTGACAGAGAGCAGCAAATCTCTCTTGTCACCATACAGTCTGGTTTCCTCCTCCAATACAGGTCTTGGTCCTATGAAGCTCAGCTCTCCCTTTAAGATATTAAAAAGCTGTGGCAGCTCGTCTATACTGTATTTTCTGATAAACTTTCCTACCTTCGTCACTCGCTGGTCATTGTGGATTTTGTACTCTTTCCTGTATTGCGCCTGCTGCTCCTCCGTCAATGAAGTCTCCAGTTTATCAGCGTTTATGCCCATGCTCCTGAACTTGTACATTTTAAATTTTTTACCATACTGACCTACCCTGTATGACGAGTAGAATATCGGTCCACCGTCCTCAAGCTTTATTGCTATTGCTGTGGCTATAGTTATCGGCAAGGTAAGGATTATTCCAAGAATAGAGAATACTATGTCGCCAAGCCTCTTGGTTATGGCATGCCCCAGTGACACCTCACGTTCTCGGATGCTTAGGGTCTTATATCCGTTCATCTCCTCAACGCCATATCTGTAGGAGCTTTTTTCCAGATTTCTGAGTACCCTGTATACAAGGATTTTTTTCCCAACCAGATAGTCTACATATTCGTTTATCTCATCCTCTGCCAGATGCACAAACACACAGTTTACCTTGTGCTCGTTTACATATTTTCTCAGGTCGTCCTTACAGCCGACTATTGGTACGCCCTTTATGTCTTTTCTGTCAGTCCTGTCATATGTGATTATTCCTGTCACTATGACTCCTGACTCTGCCTTGTCCGTGAATATATCTATCTTTTCATCCGCTATATCTTCTCTGGCAAACAGCAGATTTTCCCCTGCATTCCTGCTTCTCTGCTTTCTGACAAGCTCTTTGCCTACCAGCCGCTCTATGAGTATAAGGGGTATGGCTATGAACAAAAATGTGATGAGTACTGCTCTCGAATAGTCCTCAGATGTCTTTGTCACAAAGCAATATATGGTCAGTGATACAAATATTCCTGCGGTAAGCGCAAATACGCTTTTTACCTCTGCGCCAAAGCCTCTTCTGAGTATGCCTGAATATATGTTCCAGAACATCACTATAACCAGAAAGGCTACTGCCACTGCTGCCGCCATGAACATGTATCTCTCTATCAAATCAAGAAAGGTTGCCTGTCTTATCTGACATGCTATGAAAAAGGCTAATTCTATACATATGAAATCAAGGATTAAAAAATCCAGATGTTTTAATAAGCTGTAGTTGTGCTTATGCTTCACTTTTGTTTCTCCTGTGTGTTGGTCTTGAGTACGACGTGCTCATCCGTTCTTTGACGTGCTCATCCCAAGAAACCTCCTGTTTCTTGGGATGTACGGGCAGTCGCCCTATCAAATATGATAAGCATAACTGCTCTTGTGCAAGCACATCGCACTTATGCTCATCATATTTGGCACGTCTCGTTGCCTACGCTCATTATATCATAAAATATATATACTTTGTATGACATTTCATTATAGACATTTCTTCTGCTATACTGTATCATATCTATATAAATTCACTTGGCAACTCTTGGCATATTAGTAAACATTTCAGTTACAAGTCATTTATCAAATGTTATCGGCCAATTTTTCCAAGTTATTTACAATCTAATATTTTTTATGGAGGAAATGTCTATGACACAAAAGAAACCTTTCAACTTTTTTAACTCTAAAAACGATGTTTTGCTCACTCTATACGACTCACCCGAAGCACTGGCTATGTACAGGAAGCTGCCCAGCACTATCAAAGAAGAATTCATTGATATATGTACTGGCAAGCGTGGAATCCCTCTGCATTATGATGTATTTTTCAAAGCTATCTTCAGCCCGGACAAGCATCCCATAAGACTTGGCAGACTCTTGAGCCAGATTCTCGGTGAAAGGGTCGAAGTTATATCCAGCATGTCCAATGAGGGCTCCAAAATCAGCGACAGAGGTTCATTCGTTATAATGGATATAGTGGTAAGGCTTTCCAATGGAGAAATTGTCAACCTGGAGATTCAAAAGGTTGGTTACCTGTTTCCTGTCAAGCGTTTTGACTGCTATTGTGCTGATTTAACTATGAGAGAATATAGCAGACTTCGGGAAAAACATGGGAAGGATTTTTCTTATGATATGCTGCCAAAGATTATCTCAATAGCCATGTTTGAAACAACACCTAACGAGCTTGCCACAGATTATTCCGTTTATATCCAGCATAGCCAGATGAAAACAGACAGAGGAAAAGTGCTTAATTCCGTCCCAGAGCACTACTATATTTCCCTTGACAACTTTTTATTCGCAATGCACAATAAACCTATACAGACAGAGTTAGAGGCATGGCTTATGCTTATTAACACCGTCAATATCGAAAGAATCAATGAGTTAATCAAATTTGATTCTAAATTTGCTGACATATACAACGAACTATTCGGAATGATTGTAAAACCAGAGGAGCTGCTATCTATGTACAATAATATTTTCTTAGATACTGACAAATACGAAGAACAACTTATGCTCGATATGATGAAGAATGAAATCAAGGAAAAGTCCGCCAAATTAGAACAAATGGGAAATCAGCTTTCCCAAATGAACAGCAAGCTGCAAAATATTGATTCTGAACTGCAGACTAAAGACTCCGAACTGCAAGCCAAAGACTCTGAACTGCAAGCCAAGGACGAGGAAATAGCCCGTCTCAAAAAATTACTGGAGTCTAACAAGTCCAATTGATTTTTATGGAAATTTCTGATAGAATATAATGCAGTAAATTAGGGAGGATTCCAAAGTGAGTAAGTTAACAATTGTATTACTAGTAATTTTAGTAGTTCTTATCGTTGCTTTCATTGCATTATACTTTCTCGGTAAACGTGCTCAGAAGAAAAAGGAAGAGCAGGATGCACAGATTGCTGCTGCTTCACAGCAGGTTACAATGCTTGTAATAGATAAGAAACGTATGCGGCTTAAGGATGCTGGTCTGCCTCAGCAGATTCTTGACCAGACACCTAAGATGATGCGCCGCTCTAAGCTTCCAATCGTTAAGGCAAAGGTTGGTCCAAGAGTTATGTCTCTTATAGCTGATGAGGCTATCTTTGATGAGATTCCTGTAAAGAAGGAAGTTAAGGCAAGCGTAAGCGGTATCTATATCACAGGTGTCCGTGGACTTCGTGGTCCTATCGAAAAGCCAGCTAAGAAAAAGAGCTTCCGTGCAAGAATGCAGGACAGATACAATAAGGCTAATGCGGAGCTTCAGGCTGAGAAAGAAAGAACAGAAAAAGAAAAAGCCGCAAAAGCAGCTAAGAAGAAAAACAAATAAGAGATTACTAATTAAGCCAGCACTTCGGTTAATAGACCATAAGGCGCTGGCTTTTTTATACCTTAGTATGTGTGGCAGGTTTTGCAAGTTAGCATGTCAGGCTGAAATTCTTAGAGCCCTTAGGTGACACTGCAAGCTTTATCTTGCAGTCCCCCACATATTCATAGTTGGCATCAAGGGCGTAGTCCACTTCCACAGTTATAAGCTCATCAGTTTCAACTATCTGTATATCCTTTGTGTCTATTCCAATCTGAAGGCTGCCAAATGGGGTGTAGTAATATGTAACATTCTTTTTATCTTTTTCAAAAATCATATGTACACTCATTTCACCCTGCCTGAGTACCTCAAGGGTATTATCTGTGAACTTGATTTTTGTCTTTGAAGGGTCATTGATTCCTTCCATTATCTCATCATACACCACAAAGTGCTTTCCATTTCTGAAAAAGTATTCACCCTTTGATATTACTTCTGTATTTTCAGGGTCCTGCTCCTGCGCCATCTGAAGTCCACTGAGTGATACCAGTACATCTTTTGTCATTTATATTTACTCCTATCCAGAATCGTTGGTTACATTAAACTCACAGCCTGCCTTGCAAAGTTTCTCTCTGCCTAAGCGTCGCATATGTTTACATCATAATCAATACAAGCCAAACTGCAACATACATACTACCTTCTATCCTTCAAAAAATCAAGGATTTTAAATCTTATTTCATAATCTCCCGAGTCAAAAACCTCTTCATACTCATCCTTGTCAAGCACTTCCCTAAGCTCTTCCCTGGCATCATCCTCTATTATTTCATACACACTGCCTTTAAAGCACATGTTAGGATAAAGCACACACCACCAGTTATGACCTCTGGCATTTCCGAGTTTGACTTCAAGTGCTCTGTACTCCCCCGCTGGAAATGTATAATCCCCATATGTCTTTACAGGAAATTCACAGTCTGTAAGCTCAGCTTCTGCTCCATAGGCAAATCCATTCTCTGCAAGCACCTGCTCAGCCAGCTCCACAATCTGAGGCAGCTTCTGTTTCACCACATTTTCAGTCTCCTCAAGATTATTACACTCCTGAATATACGGCTCTATGTATTCTCCCACAGCATCCCTGACCTTAAGCTTGACTTCCTGGTCCTCATCACTGTCACTGTTTGCAAGCACATGAAATCTAAGTATCTTTTCAGAAATCGACTGCTGCACCTGAGCAGCCTGCACCTCATGTGACATCTGAGAAAAAACAAGCTGCTTTTTATATCCATAGAACAGGGCACATATCACCACAATTCCCAGAACTGTTATAACACGTCTTCTTATACATTCGTTATAGCTATTTTTCAATCTACTATTTATGTTCATAAAATTAGTAAATGTTTCTCTTTTAAATGTATTTTTCTTAAGTGTATTTCTCTCAAGTATATTTTTGTTAAATGTCATTTTTTCAAATATCTTCATGTCAAAATTCTCCTGTCAAATCAGACTATTCTATTTTTCTTCCCACTTCATAGGACAACTGGTTGGATAACCTGCGGTCTTGTCAATTCAGTCAGCCCCCCAGACTTCCCACCTGATACCTTCCGATAATCGGATGATATACAGTTGTTTTCCAGAAAACAATATGAACTGCTGCGGGGTTCCATTAATCCAGGCAACGGAACTAATTATCCAAATTTACATAGCCTATCTGCGATTCGTTCCCGCAGTTGACTTCATATTTTTTCTGGAAAATACACTGTATATCAGTAGATTAACACGACCTATATTGTGGGAAGTCTGGGTGGCTGACTGAATCCCAATCCCGCCTTGAAGCCTAAAGTTGCTGACATGACAGTTCATATTTTTTCTGGGAAATACACTATATGCCATGTCAGCTTCACAGCCTCCAAGGCGGGAACCTCACAATCTAATTATTCCCAGGAATCTCCCCCATATTCAAAACCGGCACATTTTCTTTCGCATCCGTGTCCTCATCCATCAAATCCCCAATAGTCACCAGCTCAAGCCCCTCCTCCCTCTGCTTTTTCTCCAGCAGGGTCTCAATGTAGCTTCCTATATCATTGTTCATGCTATCGTTTAACTCAAAATAATAATCAGTGTCGTCAACTGCCACCACATAGGTATTTCTCGGAAATGTTTCCTCCTGTCTGAGGGTCTCTATCATCAGATCATAATCGTCCTCCCTCTCCAGAAAGCTTTGCCCCAGTATTATCACCTTCAGATGGTTTGTGTCCGCATCCAGACTCAAATCATTCTCATAGGTCTGTCTGGCGCTGCCAAAGTCTGTGTCATAGACGGGCATTATAGCCACATTTGCAGTCTCCTGCGCATTATCGCTGTTTAAGCCGCTCTTTGGGAAGGTGTAGAAGAACTCTACTTTCCCCTCATCTTCGTCATAGTCGACTGCCGCCAGCATTGGAAAGCATCTGTTTTCCAGCTCATTTGCATTACATCCCACCAGTATTAACATGACAGGTATGAGCACCAGCACAGGTACTATCAAATGCAAAAATATACTTAAATACTTGTTCATAATCTCCTCCTGTCCGTTAAATATCAGTGATATAGCAAACACTGCAAGCACTACACATATATTTACTATTTGTTTCTTATCTATTTTTCCAATAAGCTCATGGTTATTTTGTATGCACGCTTTATTCTGTCCTTTGCATATCCCCTGATATAAGAGTCTGCTGGCATAAAACAGATTTATATTCACAAGGGCAAACATGGTAAAAAACCATACTCCCATCATAAGTGCATCTGTTCTCTTAAAAAAGCTGCCCTTTATCTGCACTGTACTCATAAGTGTGACCACCGGAAATCTCATGCTTTGAAGAGACTTGGCTCCGAAATTTCCAAGCAGAATCAGATATACAGCCAGAAGGATTATCCCATTTTGTATCAGGGCTTTTGCCACTGCCCTGTAAAAATACTTCTGCCTGCTTTTTTCCACACTTCCTTTTAAAAACAGCACATATATAAGGGTCATAAAGGTTGAAAATACAATATAGCAGCCCTTAAGAACAGCCACTATCTGGCTTAGGCTGCCAGCCGTCCCTGCTTCTGCTGGGGCAAGCCTCTCCCATCTCATATTTGGCACAGCCCCTGCCAGCATAACCACAAGGGGTATGATTACAAACCAGAAAAGCACCTCATACACTCTCGCCCTGCTCTCAAGCCCTCCTTTTATGGCATACAGCGATATGACAAGTATCACCGCAAGCACCAGCCAGTAGCTTTCATCTGGTATCAGGGAATACCTGACCAAATCTACAAAGACCTTGGTGCAGAAGGCACAGGCGAATATACTCTGCACCGCAACTGCTATATCTATGACCCTCTTTACTTTTTTGCACTTATCTGTGTTTTTCGATTGCGCATATGCAATCAATGCCAGGAATACAAGTCCCAGCAGACAGCCTGCTATAATGCATATCCAGCCAAGGCTTCCCACCATTCTGGACAGTATAGTAGGCAGTGCCAGTGAGCCAAGTCCCAAAAAATCAAACAGGAAGAGTCTGTATACCTGTCTAATCGATATTTTGCTATTATTAGAAAACACTCTACTTTCCTCTCAATCTGATTCTCTGATTTCTTCTCGCATATATGGGTCTGTATCTTAACATCCTAAAGGGCTTTCTTATGATGCTCTCGCCAAGCCCCTCCGTGCTTTTCTCCCCATATGCCACAAATGGGCTCAGGTATGGTATTCCAAAGCTTTCAAGCCTTGACAGGTGTACCAGCACCGCATATATTCCAATCAAAAAGCCAAAATATCCCAGCCATGCCGATAGGGCTATAAAGCCGAATTTAAGCAGTCTGAAGGAAAAGGCAAATTCCTCACTTGGAATTGCAAATGAACACAGGGCAGTAAACGCCACCACAATTACCACTATGGGGCTGACCAGATTGGCGTCAACCGCCGCCTGTCCTATTATGAGACCGCCAACTATTCCTATAGTGTTGCCCATAGCCCCGGGCAGCCTGATTCCAGCCTCCCGCAAAAGCTCAAAGGACAGCTCCATAAGCACCACCTCCACAACCTCTGGAAAGGGGCAGCCTATTCTCGCCTCCCAGAATGACAGTAGGAGGGATGTGGGCAGTATCTGGGTGTGGAAATTAGTCACTGCCAGGTACAGTCCAGGCAGGGTCATTGCCAGAAATGCAGATACATATCTGATTATTCTGGCAAAGCTTGCCGCTTCAAACCTGTTATAATAGTCATCTGTCGTTTTTAAAAATGAATTAAAATCCGTAGGCAGTATCAGGGCTATGGGACTGTTGTCACACAGGACTACCACCCTGCCCTCAAGCACAGCCATCGCCGCCCTGTCCGGTCTCTGGGTGGTCTGGAATTCTGGAAACGGCGAATACCATTTTTTCTCCGCCAGCTGTTCTATTACTCCGCTGTCCAGGACTCCGTCTACCTCGTACTGGCTCAGTCTTCTCATTATCTCAGTCACCACATGGGGATAGGCTATGTCTTTCATATACATGATGTCCACAGTTGTATTTGACCTGACCCCAGCAGTTGTCTCCTTTACCTTTAAGTCCCTGCTCCTTATTCTTCGCCGTACAAGAGCCGTGTTTATTTTTATGGAATCAGAAAAACCCTCGTTTGAGCCTCTTATTACCTTCTCAGAATCTGTCTCCTTGACTCCCAGGCTGGGATAGCCCTTGTCACCAATATTTAAGGCGTAATCGCAGCCATCCACAAATACCAGCACATTGCCATAAAGTATCACATCAAGTGCTTCACTTATGTTTTGCACCTCTGTCACGTCTGCTACCTTGGCATCCTTTGGGGATATTCCTGCCTCTATGTTTTTTACCAGCATGCCTATTCCGCTCTCGCCAAAGGAATTTATGTCAAGTGCCACCTCTATATATGCCATAAAGCACTTCTTGTCATTTCTGGCTCCCAGATACAGTTCTCTGGTCTTTATGTCTGCGCAATCCTTGTAGGTTTTCTGGAATTTTCGTATATTTGCCTCTATATTCTTGCTTACTGATGTATCTACACCTGTATTTTTATTGCAGTTATTTTCTGTCATCGTTCACCACCAGTTTATTTTCTACTGGCATAGTATGGATAAATTGGGATTTTTTATTCAGGGAATTTTGATTTGAAATAAAAGACTTTCTAAAAGAAATGGGCTGGCACTATTTTAAATAGTTCCCAGCCCGAATTTTATTTATCCTGTTCCTGTATAACAGCCTTCACAGAAACCGCCTGATTTGCCACATGCTTATGCATTGCCTCTGTCACTCTTTCCTTATCTCTGGCTTCAAGTGCTGACACAATATCATTATGCTCGGCTATGAGTGCAGGATAGTTTTCAGGGTTTTTGAGACATTCCACCCTGTATCTGAACAGCTGCTCCCTCATATTTCCAAGAAGAGATACCAGTCTCGCATTGTCTGTTGCTTCATATATTATGTCATGGAATCTCACATCTACATCTGCAATTTTCTTTACATCCCCAGACTCAAGCAGCTCTTCAAATTCCTTTTTGGTATCCCTTAGCGTCTGCATCTGCTCTGCTGTCATTCTTTCGCAGGCAATCTGGGCTGCCAGTTCATCAAGGGCATCCCTGACCTCAAGCACATCTTCCATGTCCTTTAAGGTCATCCTTGCAACCTCTGCCCCCTTTCTCGGCATTGTGACTGCAAGTCCCTCCTGCTCTAACATTCGTATTGCCTCTCTGATTGGTGTCCTGCTGACTCCAAGCTTTGATGCCAGCTGCAGCTCCATAAGTCTCTCTCCTGGCTGCAGCTCCCCCTTTAATATTGCTTCTCTTAATGTGTTAAATACTACATCTCTAAGCGGCAGATACGCATCCATATTCAGTGTAAGATTATCTGTCATTATGTTTCTCCTTTGAAATATTTTCCTGTTATCTGATTCTGTTATTATAAATATCTGTCAGGTAGGTTTGTCTCGATAAGCCTGATTTTTTCATAGCCTTGTATGCCTGCTTTGCCTTGTCTGCATCGTCAAACAGACCAAAGACTGTCGGACCACTTCCGCTCATCATGGCTCCTGTGGCTCCATTTTCTATCATGTTTTTCTTTATCTCATCTATTATAGGATAATTTGGTATGGTCACAGTCTCGAGAATGTTTCCCATATGGTCACACACTCCCTGTAAATCCTTTGCCTTTATATCCTTAATCAGCTGGTCTATATCCGGATGCTTCGTATTTTCATCCAGCTTCAGGTTCTCATATACAAACTTTGTAGACACTGATATCTGCGGCTTTGCAATAAGTACAGGACATTTTACCATAGGTGGAAGTGACTTAAGCTCCTCTCCTATTCCCTCTGCAAGTGCAGTTCCTCTCATGAGACAGTAAGGCACGTCTGCTCCGATTTTTACCCCTCTGTCCTTAAGCTCCTGCATGGATAAGCCCAAATCAAACAGCTTGTTCATTCCATACAGCATAGCGGCAGCATCTGTACTACCTCCTGCCATGCCTGCTGCCACAGGAATACGCTTGTCTAAATCAACAGCCAGTCCCTCTGTTATATCGAATTCATCCATCAATAATTTTCCCGCTTTATATATGAGATTATTCTCATTCACTGGTAAATATGACAGATTAGTCTTTATCTGTATTCCAGGCTCTCTTGTCTTTTCAATATTCACCCTGTCAAACAGATGAATAGTCTGCATAATCATGCGCACTTCATGATAGCCATCCTCTCTTTTTCTGACTACATCAAGCCCCAGATTTATTTTTGCCAATGCTTTAAGCGATATCTTATCCATATTGTACTACCTCTGTTTTTTGTATACAAAAGGATTATAACATTAATTTAGTTAAAGAGCAAATTTCATGATAAAGTTATTTTATAATCTGCCGATATATATTTTGAAGAAATACAGAAAACATAAACAGGATACGGACATCCGCATTTGACCAAGGAGGGCAAGATATGGGTATTGATATTTACAATGTCACTTCCGCTGTTGGCACTACTTCAACAGCCGCTGCCAAAACTGCAAAGTCTTCTGATAAGGCTTCTGATAGCAAGGCATCTGACAAGACTTCTTTTTCAGACAAGGCTGCTGTATATGAGAAGTCATCAGACACAGAGACAAAATCATCTTCAAAGACAAAGAGCAATTCAGCCATCGTGGCACAGCTTAAGGCAGATGCCGAGGCAAGACAGAACCAGCTCTTAGAGATTGTCAGAAAATCAATTGGAGATCAGGCTTTCACTTTTGCAAAGGCTGCTAACTTAAAGAGCGTGTTCCAGAATATGTCTGTTGACCAGGACACTATACTCCAGGCTCAGAAGGACATCGCTGATGATGGTTACTGGGGTGTTGAGCAGACCTCTGACAGAATTCTTGATTTTGCAAAGGCTCTGTCTGGTGGAGATTCTTCCAAGGCTGAGGAGCTTTTAAATGCTTTCAAGAAGGGCTTTGACCAGGCTACTAAGGCTTGGGGCGACAAGCTTCCTGATATCAGCCAGAGAACATATGATGCTGTTATCGAGAAATTCCAGAAGTGGACAGACGGCACAGAGGAATAAACTACATATTATAAACATATAATTAATCCGCAAATGTCATGTTTGCGGATTTTTTGTGTGGGGATTTATTCTGGCTTCCCACCCAAAATTCACTCTTGACATTCGCTCTCCATCTTGTATAATACAATTTGCAAATCATTTGCAAATGCAATCAAATTGCAATTACAGACTATGTATATATAAGGAGACCCTATGCTCGATATTTTATTAGATACCGTATTAGACAGTGTAAAATTATTACCATTTTTATTTCTCACCTACCTGGTCATGGAAGCTCTGGAGCACCACACAGGTCAGTCACTGCAAAAGAAGATAAGCTCTGCTGGCAAGACAGGTCCCATCTGGGGCGGTTTACTTGGCGTAATCCCTCAGTGTGGCTTTTCTGCCGCTGCATCAAGCCTTTATGCTGGCCGTGTTATAACAGTTGGAACTCTGATTGCTATATTTTTATCCACCTCAGATGAGATGCTCCCTATCTTCTTATCAGAGGCTGTGCCAGCTTCTACTATTGTAAAAATCCTTGGAACCAAGGTTATTATTGCCATTATATCCGGTTTTGTGGTAGAGCTTATCTATCACTTTACCCTTCACAAGAAGGACGAGGACATGGATATAGAGGTGGTCTGCGAGGAAGAGCATTGCAGCTGTAATGACGGAATACTTGTTGCAGCCCTAAAGCACACCCTCAAAATATTTGTATATATTTTCGTTATCTCATTTATCTTAAATCTGGTAATCGGGATGATAGGTGAGGACAATCTGGCTTCTTTATTTTCAAGCATGCCTGTTGTAGGCGAAGCTGTTGCCGCACTGATTGGTCTTATTCCAAACTGTGCTTCTTCTGTTGTAATCACCCAGCTTTACCTTGATGGAATAATCGGTGCAGGACCTATGATGGCTGGACTTCTGGTCAATTCCGGTGTAGGTCTCCTCATCCTGTGCAGGCTCAACCGCCATGTAAAGGAAAATGCCGCTATTATCGGTTCTATATATGCTCTGGGCTTAATCTGGGGAATTATTATTGAATTTTTGGGAATTGTGTTTTAATCGGAGGACTTTCAATGAGTACAAATGGCTATACGACCACAAGTCGTACTAAAATACTTGAGTTTTTAAAGAATAATTGTGACAGGACAGTAAAGGTCAGTGATATTCAGAAATATCTCATCAACACAGGTCACGAGGTCAATATCACTACTATTTACAGGTACCTTGACAAGCTTTCAAATGACGGAACCGTCATGAAATATGTCTCTGAAAAGGGAACTCAGGCAGTATATCAGTACATTGATTTGGGACTCCACTGTGAAAACCATCTGCA
>CAVKUD010000026.1:0-22181 GCA_963659315.1 Senegalimassilia sp.
GATGTGTATAAGAGACAGCCGTTTACCGGTGTGCGGAGCTCATGTGTGACATTTGCCACAAACTCTGACTTTACCCTGGCATTTGCCTCAGCCTCTTCCTTGACATTCTCAATAGTCCTCTCAAGCGAATATTTGCCTGAAATATTTCTGACCATTATTATAAACGGGCTTCTATCATCATCGACAGTGATTGCCTTTACACTTGCCCTGAAGCAGGTGTAATTCTTTCTGTACACCATCATCTCACGCTCTACACCATCGTAAATCAGTTCATCTGCCAGCCCCGATTCCGAGGTGGATGTGTTGAATGGGAAGATTGCAAACAAGTCAACTCCCCTTAATCTGTTGTCATAGCCAAGCTCAGCCTCTGCATTTTTATTTGCAAAGATAACCTTGCAGCTCTTGTCATGCACTATATATACCTCAAGTGCATTGTCAAACACAAATTCAAATAAATCAAATTTATCCATACTTCCCCGCTATTCCTCGTAAACTATTTCTGCACTCCCTCGATATACTCCTTCGGTACATCGTTTACATCAGGCTCTATGCGGGCAATGTCCTCCCACCCGATAGCAAATGTAGCTCCATAGGGTCTGTTTTCTTCCAGTAAAAAGCAGTTGTCGTTCTCTATGATTTCAGTGATTTTTCCCTTATACTGATGCCCTTTGGTATCTACTATAACTGAAATATCGCTGCCTGTTCTCTTATAAAAATCCATAAAATGTGTCTTATCCATATAGCCCCCACATATAGTATTGCATAAATACACTTATACAAATTATACCATATTATGTCACTACCGCAATGTATTTCGAGTATTTTCTACAAACTTAATCACTTTTTCTGCATCCTTGCCCCTTATTGTCCTGTCTGTATACTCAACTCCCGAGCTTACATCCACCACATCCGGAGCAAGCTTTTGGATGGCAGAGCCTACATTTATGGGGTTAAGTCCGCCTGCCAGGACAAAGTCCTTGGTGCCAAAATCCTCGTTAAGCATTATATCCCAGTCAAAGGTTTCACCGCTGCCAGCATTTGCAGCATCCATCACAATAGCCGATATTCTGTCATCTTTTATGAGCTTTTCTATCTCATTTCTGCCTGACTCAGCCTGGTTATCCTTGATATTTAAGGCTTTCCATATGGTAATCTTACAGTTTTTCTCTATATCCTCTGACAGCCTGCCATGTACCTGCAGCACGTCAAAGCCAGCCTCTTCTATCGCCCTTGCCTGCTCAAGGCTTGGCTCTACCACTACTGCCACCGCCTTGGTATTTTTTAGCTTGTTCTTAAGCCTTACCGCCCTGTCAAAATCCACATTTCTCCTGCTCTTGTCAAAAAAGAGGACAAAGCCTGCATAATCCACACCCAGCTCGTTTAACAGTTCAATCTCATCTTCTCTTGTAATTCCACAAATCTTAATCTTCATAAACACCAGTCTCCATAGCCAGTCAAACCTGCCATTAATCGCCCTTCCATCGACAGTTCTCCTGTATACATTATAACGTCAATTAACCGCTGCCCATAAGCAGGCAGCGGTTCATATGCTTTTACTTTATGCACTTGTTATATCATGGATTGTGTGAAGAATATCATTCATCTCATCCATGTTCTGCTTACATTCAAGCGATGTCTGTAAGCTGCTCTCGCTGCTCGCCGAAAGCTCCTCAGATGTAGCCGAGATAGCGGAAATGCTGTCAACCACATGACTGTTTGCCTCCACACACAACTGAATTTCATCTGTAATCTCTGTAATCTGGCTCGACAGCTCATTTGAAGAAGTATATATTGCCTTGAACTTCTCACCAGTCTCACCAATGAGTTCATTCTGCTTGTTTACAGTCTCAATGGTCTTTGTGATATTGTCACTTGTCTTATTAATTGTATTGAGCAGTACATTGATTGTGCTTCCAATTTCCTCCGCACTGTCCTTGGTCTGCTCAGAAAGCGAACGAATCTCATCTGCAACAACCGCAAAGCCCTTGCCTGCTTCACCAGCTCTTGCCGCCTCTATACTTGCATTTAAGGCAAGGAGGTTAGTCTGTGAAGATATGCTGACGATTGTAGACAGGATATCCTTAACAGCCTCAGCATCGTGCTGTAACTCTCCTGTCAGTGCCACAGTCTCATTATTGATATCTGTAACATCTGACGCCTGCTCCTCAAGGTTTCCAACATATGTATTTCCTTCGTTTACCTGCTGTATGGTCTCAGTCGATGCTGCTAACATCTGCTGTGTCTTTGCTGAGATATTTTCCAGTGACTCTGCCATTTCCTGAGTCATAGTAGTCTGGCTCGCTATGCTCTCCGCAACAGTTCTAACAGCCTCTGAAATCTGGGTGAAGGCATCAATAGTTCCGTCCAGCTTATGGGTAAGTCCCTCAGCTGTATCATAGGCTGTATCCATGTTTTCTGCTACGCTGTCGCTGGTCTCCTGTATCTTGTTGGCAAGTCCCATCTGTGCCTCTGCCTTGTCAGTTATATCCTTTGTCAGCTCATCGCTCTGCTTGGTCTGCATTTTGACAATTGTCACGCCTACACCGGCAAAGAATGCTGTAAACACAAGTCCCATAACAGCCTCTGATGTATCTACAGAAAGCATTCTCACCATGAATATCACATTTGCGACAATAGCTGCCACTGCAACAGTTACCATGGCTTTTATATCGTTGTACATCATTACTACCAATATGATTGGATATACCAGTGCATACATGTATATGTTTGGTGTAAACAAAATCAATCCGATATAATTCAATATCAATACAATAGAGCCAATCTCAACAAACTTGATGTCGGTTCTGTACTTTTTAAATAAAACTACATATACTATAGTCAATGCAACCGCATATAAGAGTCTAAGCGCTACGCTTGTCACATTAAGTCCTGAATAAAGTCCCAATGCAACTAAGATGATTGTAAATACAAGGATTACCATCCCGACGGTAAAGCCTTTTTTGTTCTTTTCAAGCATGTGTTTTTCTGTAAGTGTCATATAATCTCTCCTTTACCTATTCTCCCCTTAATTAAGTATAGTAATAATGATAACACTCTTATTTTCGCATTTCTAGTACTTTTAAGCTAATTAAGCTTAAATTAAGATTTTGTTCTAGTGAATTTTACATTAGTAACTGCCCTCTATATCAAATCCATGGTCCATAGGTCCTGAGCCTTTACCCAGGTCAAGTCCTGCCGCAAGCGCTCCCGAGATATAGTTTTTGGCACTCTTTACTGCTTCCTCAAGAGGCTTTCCCTTTGCCAGATTTGAGGCTATGGCACTCGATAGGGTACAGCCTGTCCCGTGGGTATTGGGATTTGCAATCCGTCTGCCCTTGAACCATACAGGTGCCTTTCCCTGCTCTACTAAGAGGTCATTTGCATCATTTAAGGAATGACCGCCCTTTAATAAGACACTACAGCCATATAAATCACATATTTTCTGCGCAGCTATGACCATATCCTCTTCTGACATGATTTTCATGCCAGATAAGACTTCTCCCTCCGGTATATTGGGAGTTATCAGGCTTGCAAGTGGCAGGAGGCTCTTTTTTAATGTATCAATTGCCTGGTCACTTATAAGCTTCGCCCCACTTGTTGCAACCATAACAGGGTCTACGACAATATTTTGTGCATCATACGCCTTGAGCCTGTCCGCTATGACCTTAATCAGCTCAGATGATGAGACCATGCCTGTTTTGACAGCATCTGGTCTGATGTCTGTAAATATGCTGTCAAGCTGCTCTGCCAGAAACTGTGGAGTGACCTCCATTATGTCTGTAACACCTGTAGTATTCTGCGCTGTCAGCGCCGTAATGGCACTCATGCCGTATACATGGTTGGCAAGCATGGTCTTTAAGTCTGCCTGGATGCCTGCACCTCCACTGGAATCACTTCCTGCGATTGTTAATGCTGTGTTCATTGTATTTCCTCCTGTGAGATTGTTGCTGCTTTGCTCATTATTTATTCAGACTTGTCCCAATCAGAGTATATCATGGGCAAGCTCTGCCAGATGCTTTGCTGCCGCTGTGATGTCATCCTTTGCAAAAATTGCGCTGACCACTGCAAAGCCTGACATTTTCCTGCCACGCAGCTTCTCTATATTAGTCTCGTCAATGCCTCCTATTGCCACAACCGGTATGTCAACACTTTCACAAATGGACTGAAACATATCAAGTGTCATAGGCTTCGCATCTGTCTTGGTGGTGCTTCCAAACACTGCCCCACTGCCAAGATATGACGCTCCCTCATCCATAGCCTTTCTTGCAAGCTCTATGGTCTTTGCTGTCACACCTATTATTTTGTCCTTTCCTAAAATAGCTCTTGCTTCTAAAAGCTCCATATCGTCCTGTCCGATATGGACGCCGTCTGCGTCTATCTTTTTGGCGAGCATGACATCATCGTTTATGATAAATGGGATATTGTATTTTTGACATACTTTCTGGACGCTTATGGCTTCGGCTTCCAAGACTTCGCCTGTTAAGTTCTTTTCTCTCAGCTGTATGATTGTGGCACCGCCCTGGATGGCTTTTTCTACTGCGGCTGACAGGGGTTCGCCTGGGTGGAGCCATTTTGTGTCGGTGATGGCGTATAGGGTGTAGTTGGGCATTTGTATTCTCCTTTTCTTCAAGTTTGCTTCAAAATGGACTTGTCGGGGTTGTGAGGTGACATGGATGGCTGGCAGGGGATGGTTTTGTTCCGAGTTCTGGATGTAAGATTTTCTAAATGTTCTGATTTGTGTTGTGATATTTTGACACAAACACTCGACATTCGCCATCCATGGCTCAGGTCTCGCTCTCGGCAACGTCGTGTTGCCGAGTTGCTGAAAGCTTACAGAACATTAAGAAAATCTAACATCCTCCACAAGGAACAAAACCAGCCCCTGCCAGCCACCCATGCCACCGCTCTACGTTACAAGTCCATTTTCAAATACATTGATTTAATCAATTCTATTATAAGTGTTATTGTCATTAACTGCTTATAAAAAGCTCTGTAGTTATGCTGCACAAAAAATCTTTAATTGACTAGCTTTCTTGCATGTTTAGGTAAACAAAAAACTTCACTATCAAATTTTCTTGCGTACCACAAAATACAGGAAACCTGCCACTGGCAGCTTTTCTGCATACTAAGGCATAAAAAAAGCAGAATACAACGTGTGTACTCTGCTCAATTTCTGCATCATCCCTACGTTGGCATTATCCAAATCAGGTTATGGGTCAAGGCAATACAGCCTACTCTCAGCCAACTTTGGTCAGCTCCCCGTATATTTACTTTGTGTCTTTCGACTTAATTTATAGTAAGTCTTTATTTATCTTGTGTCAAGTATTCTAAATTTTGTCATTTCCACATTTTTTCGCAGATGTCCTCTCCAAAACAAGGTTACTTAAATGACAATTTTTAGTTATGCAATTATTTCAAAAAGCTGGCATCGGGATAGGATGCAATGGCTCCTGCCTTGGTGACACTTTCTGCACAATAGCGGTTTGAAAATGTGAGGTACTGCTCCATTTTTTCTGTGCTTACTTCTTCTATGGTGTCTGCCTCCACACCGTCTGCTGACAGCTGGTAGAGGAAGGAGCCTATAAAAGCGTCTCCTGCGCCGGTTGTGTCGTAGGCTTTTACCTTTTGTCCTTGTGCTGCTGCCCTTGCTTTTCTGGTATAGCACTCTGCTCCGTCTGCGCCTTTTGTGTATACAAGCATTTTTACATTGCCCACAAACAGCTGGTCGATGGCTTCTTCTACTGTGCTTTTTCCTGTGATAAATTCTATCTCTTCGTCAGACAGCTTTAGTATATCTGCCAATGGCATAAATTCCAGAATTGCTTTTTTCAGGTCTTCTGGTTTTTTCCACAATGCCAGTCTGATATTTGGGTCAAAGCTTATGATTGTTCCCTTCTCCCTTGCATATTCTATTGCTCTCTTATGGGCTTCCTTCATTGGAAATTCCCCAAGTGATACTGAGCAAAAATGCAGTGCAAAGGTGTTTTCAAACCAATCTTTTTCCACCACATCCGCTGACATAAGCATATCTGCTGCTGGCTTTCTGTAAAATGAGAACTCCCTGTTGCCGTCATCCTTTAAGGCTACAAATGCCAGTGAGGTATTAGCTTCATCTGTGCGGAGCACATGGTCTGTTCCTATATCATAGTGCTTGAATTCTTCCACGATTTTGTCTCCAAATGGGTCGTTTCCAAGCTGGGTTATCATCTCTGCCGCTCCGCCCAGCTTGCGATATGCACCACACACATTTGCAGGTGCTCCTCCTACTGCAGGCTTAAAGCCACAGACATCCTTCATGGCTTTTCCTGTTTCCTCTGGGATAAAATCTATCAGTGCCTCACCTATTGCCATCAGTTTTTTCATCTTTTCACCATCTCCAGTCCCTTTAAATACCATAATGTAACCCTGCCTGTTCCCTCTGTCTCAAGCCTTCTCTCCTTATCTGGAAAATAAAACTTAGAGGTCAGCACATACTCACCATCGTTCATGTAGATTTCAACCAGTGAATTGTCTACTATCAGCCTTATATTTTTAAGCTTATCAATTTTTATCTTTCTAATCCTTCTGCCCCGTCCTGCTGCCTCAGTGATTGTGAAACTCAAGACCTTATCCTCATATCTGGCTGTGAAGTTTTCCTGACCACAGCTCACTCTTATGCTGCAGGCTTCAGACAGCTGGTCTGCCACAATCTCAAATACAGTGTCTGTAAGATTATGCCCATTTGTATTTTCCAACTGGGTTTCTGCCTGGCGCAAGCTCTTTAGCTCCTCAAGAGGATTCTGGCAGAGCCTTCCGTCTCTCAGGCTTATCTCTCGTGGCAGGGTAAGGGCATGCTGCCAGCCAGCCCTGACTGTCGGCTCATTGTCATAGTCTGCGTCTCCTATACCAGCCCAGCCTATTATTATACGTCTGCCACTTTCATCACAATATGTCTGTGGAGCATAGAAATCAAAGCCATAGTCCCACTCGTAAAACTTGCTGGCATCTGGCATGACTCTATTTTCATCAATGATATTATCCTTGGTTATAGTTCTATTCTCTGCAAGACTATCATCCTCTGTGATAATTTTATCATCAATTACAAGTTCTTTATCTAATAAGAAATATCCTGACTGATACACATTCTGGTATCTGTATTCCTCATGGTCAAGTCCCTGGGGCGACACTGACAGTACAGGCTGGCTGCCCACCTTAAAATAGTCAGGGCACTCCCACATATAGCCAAATCTCTCTCTTGTAGTGACATCCTTTAAAAAGTGCCAGTCTGTGAGATTATCCGACTCAAAGATAAGCACAGTTCCATAATCTGTGTCCTTTGAATTAATATCTCCAGCGCCTTCCGGATGCAGCTTTTTCCTGCCTCCCTGAATCATATAGTATTTGTCCCCGGACTTCCACACCTTCGGGTCTCTGATATGGCAGGTATACTCATTAGGGTAGTCCTCATTTGTCATTACAGGTCTTTTCTCCGAGAAATTAATTCCATCACGGCTTGTCACCAGTACTGTGTTTGCCTCTCGTCCTGAATAGGTGAGGTCTGGGTCATGCTCTCCTGGCTGTTTGACATTTCCTGTGTAGAAAAGGTACATACAGCCGTCCTCTATAAATGCAGAGCCTGAGTAGACTCCATCCTTATCAAATACCTTGTCTGGATAAAATGCCACAGGAAGCTGCTCCCAGTGAAGCTGGTCTCTTGACACATAATGCCCCCATGCCTTAAATGAACCATTTGGGTCTAAGGGAGAGTACTGGTAAAAAACATGATACACTCCATTAAACTGACACAATCCATTTGGGTCATTTATCCAGCCCACTGGCGGCATCAGATGCAATGCCAGACGGTTACTGTCCCTGTCTATCACAGGCTGCTTTAACTCAGCCAGCCTTGTCTCTTCCTCTAGTCTCTCTCTTAAATCCATATCCATACTATTTCACCACAATCGCTTTCTCTTCTGCTGCTATATCTCCATATTTCATTACGTTTACTTCCTGATAGCTGTCGGAATTTGTCACAATAACAGGTGTTGTCAGGTCATAGCCTGCTTCCTTAATCTTAGGGATGTCAAACTCCATCAGAAGCTGCCCCTTCTTTATTGTATCTCCTGCCTTTACATGCTCAGTATAATACTGACCCTTGAGCTCTACTGTATTCAATCCGATATGTACAAACAATTCTACTCCATCATTGCTTGTCATGGCAAGCAGGTGCTTTGTATCATAGACTATAGTCATGCTTCCATCAAATGGGGCGTAAACCTTTCCTTCAGATGGTACAATGGCAAAGCCTTTTCCCAAGGCTCCTGATGCAAAGGATTTGTCATTTACCTTTTCAAGCTCTATAGCCTCGCCGTTTATTGGACTGTATACAGTATCTTTGTTTACGCTATTCTTATCTGTATCATTTTCTTTAATATCTTCCACTACAAGTGCAGGCTCTTTATCCCTGTAAAGTGACCATGAGATAATAAATGCCACTGCTGCCGCAACCAACATTACAATTGCATACTGCACTGTGTAGTGTGTTGTAATCAGGAATCCAAAGAGACCTGTTATTCCATAGGCTGTAGCGCCGATTCCAAAAATTCCTGCCACAAGTGCTCCTGCTGCACCTCCGATACAGCCTGCCACAAACGGCTTCATGAAACGCACATTTACACCAAAGATAGCTGGCTCTGTGATTCCAAGGAAGGCTGATAATGAAGCTGGAAGCGCCATTGATTTGGTCTTTTTATTTTTTGTCCTGACTGCTACTGCAAGGGCTGCTGCTCCCTGTGCCACATTTGCTGCTGTAGCAATAGGCATCCATGTGTTTAAGCCAGTCTGGCTTATAAGTCCAATCTCAATTGCATTATACATGTGATGAAGTCCCGCTACAACTGTCGGTGCATAAAGTGCTCCACAGATTGCTGCTCCTATACCAAATGGCAGTGCAATCAAGTGCTGTGCTCCTGCAAGTACATAGTTCTCAAGTGTCGAGAATACAGGTCCTATAATTGTGAGTGTAACATATCCTGTCACGAGGACTGTCACAAGCGGTGTAACAAACAAATCAATAATTTCTGGTACAATCTTGTGCAGCTTCTTCTCTATGAGACACATAAGCCATACTGCTATAACAACTGGTATTACATGTCCCTGATAGCCTACAAGCTTGATGTCGTAGAGTCCAAACCATGCCGAAGCTGTAGGTATATCTGCTGCATCCATGCCCGATACGCTCCAGGCATTTATCAGGTCAGAGTGAATCATAATCATACCTATTACAGCTCCAAGGAACTGGTTTCCGCCAAATGTCTTTGCCGCTGAAACTGCAATCAGTATTGGCAGATATACAAAGGCTGCGTTGCTGAACAAATGTATAATTGTATATGTACCTGACTGTGCCATCTGAGGCCACACATTGCAGAGTCCCTCCAAAAGTCCCATCAGAAGTCCACTTGCAACAATTGCTGGAATGATTGGTACAAATATATCTCCCAGTGTCTTTATGGCTCTTTTAAATACATTCTGCTTAGCCGCTGCTGCCTGCTTTACATCATCTTTTGTGCCAGCCTGAATCCCTGCGATGTCGATAAACTCATCATACACCTTATTGACAGTTCCTGTTCCAAAAATAATCTGAATCTGTCCGGAAGCTTCAAAGACTCCCTTTACTCCCTCTACATTTTCGATTGCCTGTGCATCCATCTTTGAATTGTCTGCTATGACAAGTCTCAGTCTTGTTGCACAATGAGCGGCTGATACTATGTTTTCGCTGCCGCCGATATGGTTGATTACTTCCTGTGCTGATTTACGGTAATCCATCACTTATCCTCCTTCTGTGTAATCGTTCTCATATTTGTTTCAAAATCCCCAGGTCTGTTTTTAGTACTTTATTATACTTTTAAAAGTTTTTCTTATGTGAGACCGTTCTCACATCTTGTAATTATAATACTTCTTGCTCTTCTCCTTGTAAATGGTAATACTTTCCAAATTATAATTTAACTTTTTGTGACATTCCACCAACCCCAAGACAGCCCTCCCAATTAAATTGTGTGCTTGCCCTGCCCCTCTGCCGGGTGTAAAATGTTAGGCATAGAATACAACTATTCAGGAGAAACAATTAATGAACATAAATGAAATTGCAAAGCTGGCTGGCGTATCCAGGGCAACAGTATCCAGATACTTAAACGACGGCTATGTAAGCGATGAGAAAAAGGAAGCAATAAAACGGGTCATAGAGGAGACCGGATATGAACCATCAAGACAGGCTCAGAACTTAAGGAACAATGTCACCAAGCTAATCGGGGTCATCATCCCAAGGCTTCAGTCAGAGGCTGTAAACCGCATGGTCTCAGGCATCAGCGAGGTTCTTGCCGCAGAGGGCTACCAGCTTCTTCTGGCAAACACCCAGAACCAGACCAGGGAGGAGCTTAAATATCTGCGCATCTTCAGAAAAAATCAGGTAGATGGCATCATATTTATCGGTACCATGTTTTCTGCCGAGCATTTCAGACTGATGAAGGAGCTCGAGGTGCCTATTGTAGTTGCTGCCCAGGAGATAGACAACTACAGCTGTGTATATCAGGATGACTACCATGCGTCCTATGACGCCACCAGCTTCCTTGCCAGAAAAGGTGCTAATTTCGGATATATAGGAGTAACCCAGAAGGATAAGGCTGTCGGAGAAGCCAGGGAAAAAGGCTTTTCAGATGCCCTAAGAGACGCTGGCATCAAGGTAACAGACAAATGCCTGTGCCAGACAGAATTTAAGGTTGAGGGTGGCTATGAAAAAGCAAAATATATCATGGAACACTACCCTGAAACCGATACCATACTCTGTGCCACAGACAGCATAGCCGCCGGTGCCCTCCGCTACCTCCATGAGCAGAATATAGCTGTACCAGACCAGGTTCAGTTATTTGGCTTTGGCGATACAGAGCTTGGAAATGTGGTCACTCCTTCTATCTCAAGTGTCCACTTCCATTACAAAACCACTGGTATGGAATCTGCCAGGCTCCTGCTTGAAATCCTGAAAACAGATTCTGATATGGGAAATCATATCAAAATGGGCTATAAGATTACAGAAAAGTCATCAACCCGATAAGCCAGACCTGCCACTTGCAGCATAAAATCCCCACCCTGCCTTCTGGCAGACGGTGGGGATTTTTTCTCCGCTCATGTCATTATATCTGGTTCTGCGCATCATTTAAGACCCTATACATGGTTCTGCTCAGCACCTGCATGCTTATAGGCTTTGATATATGTGCATTCATGCCTGACTCAAGGCATTTTCTTATATCCTCATCAAAGGCATTGGCAGTCATTGCCACTATAGGGATTTTTCTTCCATACTCATTACTGCTGTTTCTGATACTTTTTGCAGCCTCATATCCATCCATATTTGGCATCTGTATATCCATAAGGATTGCATCATACTGCATGGCATCATCTGCTTCCAATTCATCAAAGGCTTTTACTATCTTTCTGCCATCTGAATAAATGGTGCATGAAGCTCCCTCTATAGCTAACAGCTCCTCAAGTATCTCAGCATTCAGTGCGTTGTCCTCTGCACACAAAAATCTCATGCCCATCAGCACCGAACTGTCATTGCACTCTATGGATTTAGAGCCAGCCCTTTTAGTCTCATCCTTATCAAGCTCTAAGGTGATAGTTATAGTCGTTCCCACATCAGGCTTGCTCTTTATATCAATGCTTCCATCCATCATGTCTATGATATTTTTCACAATAGCCATTCCAAGACCTGAACCCTGTATCCTGTTAACTACTGATTTTTCACCTCTTATAAATGGGTCAAAAATATGCTCAAGCAGCTCCTCATCCATTCCAGTTCCAGTGTCCTGGATTGTAAAACAATATCTGACCCTGTCAGGGTCTGCAGGCTTAAGCTCCTTTACACTAAGGCCTATATTTCCATTTTCATATGTATATTTCACAGAATTAGTCAGCACATTAAGGAGAACCTGCCGCAGTCTTGTGGCATCTACCATGATATTCTCATTGTGTATATCTGTATTAACCTTAAAGCTCAGCTTCTTCTTTGCAGCCTGCGGTCTTATTATATCCTCTATCTGCTTAAGCTGCTCCATCAGATTTGCAGGCTCTGTGTTTAAATGGGCTGCTCCGTTTTCCATCTTGCTCATATCAAGCAAATCACTTATGAGTCCCAGCATGTATTTACTTGACGACTGGATTTTAGGCAGATAGCTTCTCAGCTTTGATGGATTATCTATGGCATGGTTCATAAGCCCTGTTATTCCTACAATCGCATTCATAGGGGTTCTTAAATCATGGGACATATTGGCAAGGAACTGTGTCTTGATATAATTTGCCTGTCTCTCGTTCTGCACTGCCTTTTGCAGACGGTTATTGGTCGCCAGGTATTTATCAATGGAATTGACCCGCTGGCGTTCGCCTGCTGCAACAATAAGCCCATAATAAGTATTCTTTTTCTCAAGAGCTTCTATCATGGCAGCCTTATCGTCAATCTTTTTGGCATAGCTGTACTTAAGCTCCTCCACCTGCACGCCTACCTTTATCTCGTCAGCATGTCCCTCCATGTATTTGTTCATTTTTCTTATGACATGCTCCACAAACCTGTAGTTCTCATCGCTTAAGGCGCAGTGGAATATAACCTTACAGGCATCTATAAATTCAGAGGCGTGCATGTTTTCCAGCCTGTCAATTACCCGGCTTATATATTCCATATATTTTTCCCTGTCTCCCATAGAAAAATATAAGGTAATGCCACAGATTAATATATCCTCCGGCAGCTCTTCAAAGGCATTGTATTCCCTGATACACCTCTCATAATCCTCCAGTGCCTTATCAAGCATGCCCAGATGGTTGTATATATCACTTCTGTTCAGGTAAATAAACGCACCTATCTTTTTATCAGACTTAGGCAGCCACTTTTCTGCCAGCTCTATATATTCAAATGCCTTGCTATAATTCTTTTGTACAATATATGTAAGGGCGATATTGTTGTATTCATATGCATAGAAATGCTCAGCATCATGCTCCCTCACCACCTTGAGGGCAAGTGTGTAGAAAAAACGTGACATGACGTAGTCCCCCTCACACTGGCAGGCAACTCCCGTCACATTAAAGCATGATATCATCTCAGGAATATATTCATAGCTCTGATAGCTTATTACAAACTGCTCCATTATCTCTATTGTCCGCTTGAAGTTTCCCTCATAGTAAAACAATACAGCATAATTAAAATAAGTCAGTAGTCGGACACTTGTAGGCTCCTTCTCTTCCTTAAGGACTCTCTCATAAAATTCCTTCTGGTCTTGTAAGGGCAGCTTATCTACCCTCTCTTTTTCATTCAAAAATGTCTCATAGGTCATATTGTGTGTCCTTTACTGTACAAGAAAACCTGCCATAAGCCTGCTCATCCTGCATGCTCTGACAAAAAAAACAGAGTCAGCTATAGTGCGCACTCTGCTTAAAAAAATTGCAACTGGCTGCCATTTTACAGGCCCTATAGCTTTGCGTCACAGCCTTTCAACTGCTTTGCTAAATATAATGTTTTATATAACTAACGCTATCATATTGTACATAAATTGTCAATAAAAACCCATATATTGTGGTCAATCTGCCAGATGTTTCCAGTTAGATATTGCTCTCCTTCTGGTTTACTGATTTTCTGAGCCAGTTTCCAATATTGGTCAGACATATGAGCAGGGCTATAAGAAAGCCCCCGGGAATCAGAATTATCCACCATGCCTTTGTCATAAGGGCATTATTTGAAAGCGACAGCAGGCTTCCCCAGGATATGACATCAAGTGGCAGCCCCATTCCCATAAAGCTCAGTGTAGACTCTGTGACAATAGCCGACCGGATATTCATGACCACCATAAACATAATTGACGATATAAAATTTGGTCCAAGATGTCTCAAAAGCACATGGACAAAGCCGCCACCCATGCACTGTGAAGCTATCACATACTCGCTCTTTCTGAGCTGCCTCACCTCTGTCCTCACAATTTTGGCAATGCTGCACCAGCTTGTGATTCCTATGATAAATGCAATGGAAAAAACCGTAGCATCCCCAAGGATTGCCTGCAGAAATATAATAACTAGAAGCGATGGCACGCTCAATATAATCTCAGTAATCCTCATCATAACTGTATCCACAAAATCAGAAGCCAGACCGCTGACTGCGCCGTATACAACAGCAATAACTGTGGATATGGCTGTAGAAAGCACTCCTATTAAAAGAGACACCCTGCCCCCGCTCCATATACAGGCAAAAATATCCCTGCCCAGATTGTCAGTGCCAAACCAATACTCCCTGCATGGAGCTTTTGAATAGCTCATGAGGTTCATATATGATGCGTCCTTACCAGAAAAAACATCATAAAACAGGCAGCCCACGACTATTATCCCCAGAATGACAAGAGATACATATGGCAGCCTGCTGTCAGGCTTGTGCTTATATATGGACTTTTTTTCACTTTTTCCCGGACCTACTATCTGAAACTCATTAGTATTATCCACGCTGCCAGACCTCCACTTTCTCACTTATCTCATTAGCCTTGATTCTTGGGTCGATTCTCTCATTTATAATCTGTCCCAGCATATTGCAGAATATGACAACCACTCCTGTGAGCATACAAAGAACCATAAGCATATTATAATCCCCATATCTGGCACTCTCATAGGACAACATGCCGATTCCCGGATATGAAAACACAGTTTCAACAATATATGTACCGCCTATAATGTGCGGAACAGAGATAGCCATAATACTTATAATAGTTGGCATGATATTTTTGAGACAGTGCCTTACCAGTATTCTCCTCTTTCCGATTCCCACCGACTTAAAGAGCAGCACATAGTCAGACCGTATCTCCTCCAGCAGCTTATTTCTTATCATATATGCGTAATACCACAGGTGTTCAAAAACCACCACAATAAGGGGCAGTATCAGATGTCTTATCCTGTCAGGCAGATTGTCCTCCATCCCTATACTGTAGGCTCCGCTGCTTGGCAGCCAGTGCAGTATCACACTGAAAACCAGAATAAGCACCAGAGAAAACCAGAACTCCGGTATACAGCTTGTAATGGTTCCGATAGATGAAATGATTTTATCAGGCAGGCTGTCCTCATGCATGGCACACAGCATACCAAGCAGTATAGCTCCTGCAAAGGTTATAACAAAGCCTGTTCCTCCCAGTAGAAGTGTGTTTCCTACCCTGCTTTTTATGATTTGAAGCACATCCTGCTTGTACTTATAGGAGATTCCAAAATCCCCATTAAAGGCATTTTTTACCCATTTCCCATACTGCACTATCACAGGCTCATTAAGCCCCAGCTTCTCTCTTGCCCTGTCCTTTTCCTCCACCGACATCTTTTCTGTCCTCTCACCATAGTAGGACTGTAAGGGGTCTGTAGGGGTTAGTCTTGACATAAAAAACACCGATATTGAAAGCACAAATATACTGGCAAGAAAAATTGCAAGTTTTTTTATATAATATAAAGCCTTATTCATGATACTGTATGCCTCCATCTGTACTGCCCTTTAAAGCTTGAACCAAATCTGCCGCAATCTGTGTCTCTGGATGCCTGATAACAAAATGCCCCTTCTTTACCTCAACAAGCTCTCCACTTGTATCAAAATTCATATGGGAATAGTCGGGATGCTTTCTTGCTCTGGCTGCAAGCGGGTCTGGAACAGGTATTGCAGATAAGAGCATCCTGGTGTATGGATGTATGGGATTTGTATACAGCTCAGCAGTATCCGCAAGCTCTACAATCCTGCCATGATACATAACTCCCACCCTGTCGCACAAAAACTCCACCATAGCCAGGTCATGGGCTATGAACAGAATCGAAAAACCATGTTCCTCCTTAAGGTGCTTAAAGAGGTTTATTATCTGTGCCTGTATCGACACATCAAGGGCTGCCACTGGCTCATCTGCTATAAGTAAGTCAGGCTCTGTAGTCAGTGCCCTTGCTATAGCCACTCTCTGACGCTGACCTCCAGACATCTGGGATGGATACCTGCTTAAAAAGCTCTCATCCAGTCCAACTGTCTCAAGCTGAAATCTTGCCTCTTCCCTGGCAGTCTTTCTGGGTGTCGTAATATGGTTGATTTTAAGAGGCTCGCTTATTATATCAAGGGTCTTCATCCTCTGGTTTAAGCTTGAAGCAGAATCCTGAAATATAATCTGTCTCTGGGTCTGCAAAAGCTTCTTATTCGCCTTAAACTCAGACTTATCAAGAGTCTCAATGCCCTCAAAGCGGATGCTTCCGACACCTGGCTTGTAGATATTCATAATACATCTGGCAAGAGTTGACTTGCCTGAGCCTGACTCTCCTACTATGCCCAGGATTTCATGCTTTCTGATTTGAAATGATACATCATCAATAGCTTTTATTCTTGTTTTCTTATTCAGCTTAAAATAATGTGTGAGGTGGTCTACCTCCAGAATATTCTCTGCCATTATCTCATTCCTCTCACAGGATTTTTTACTTGCGGTGCCCGCTCGTCAAGGAGCCAGGTAGCCGCATAATGGGTGTCAGACACCTGAAACATAGGCGGTTCCTTCTCATAATCAATGGCAAGTGCATACTCATTTCTCTCTGCAAATGCATCCCCCCTGGGAGGATTAATCAGTGACGGCGGCATGCCAGGAATTGTATACAGCTTATCCTTTCCTCTGGAAAAGGCTGGAAGTGACTGCATAAGTCCCCATGTGTAGGGGTGCCTCGGGTCATAGAATATGTCCTCTGCTGTTCCTATTTCCACGATTTTGCCTGCATACATAATCGCCACCCTGTCTGCGGCCTGCGCCACAACTCCCAAATCATGGGACACAAGTATGGTTGAAGTGTTAAGCTTCTTTTGTATATCTCTGAGCAGATCCAGTATCTGCGCCTGAATGGTCACATCCAGAGCTGTTGTTGGCTCATCTGCAAAAAGCACTCTTGGTTTTGATGCCAGAGCAATAGCCATGACGCTTCTCTGGCGCATTCCCCCTGAAAAGTTGTAAGGATACAGCTTTTGTCTGTTGGCGGCATCCTCTATGCCTACCAGTTCCATAAGCTCTATAACCCTGTCCTCCACCTGCTTTTTGCCCAGCCTCTTATTATTTATGCGAACTGCCTCAGCTATCTGGGCACCTATAGTATAGGTCGGGTCAAGGGCTGTGAGCGGATCCTGAAAAATCATGGAAAACACATTTTTTCTAAGCTCATTCATCTGGCTCTCTGCATATTTTGTTATATCATCCCCATCAAACAGTATGGAGCCTGACGTAATCCTTCCACTTTTAGGCAAAAGTCCCATTATGCTTTTACACAACATACTTTTTCCACAGCCGGACTCCCCAACTATGGCAAGGACTTCTCCCTCCTTTAAGGAAAAGGATACATCTCTCACTGCCTTTACTCTCTGGGTTTTTGCGCCTACTTCTACTGATAAATTATTTATATTTAACAAATCCATTTTCTGTCTCACTCACCACTGGCAAAAAGAGGCTGTGATAAGCCCCTTTTTGAAATCATGCTACTCGATTGTCCAGTCACACACATTCCAGAATATACCCACGCCGTGATGTCCTAAAACCGTGTTCTGGTCTATACCCTTGATACTATTATCTGCCACATACATAGCGTCTATGTAGCAGAAAAATGTATATGCCGGGTGCTCTGCCAGCTCCTTCTGGAAGAGTGCATAATACTCCATTCTCTCATTTTCATCATCTGTCTCTCTGGCAGCCTTTAAGTACTCATCTACCTTTTCATTAGAATATGATGAGTAATTTGCTCCCATGCCTGTGCCAAAGACCTTATAAGTATGGTCATCTGCGTCAAATGGCGATCCCCATCCTATGATGCAGCACTCCTGTCCGCCCCAGTCTATTCCCTCTGCCGGGACATTTGCCTTTACATCAAGTCCTGCCTCATTGAGCTGCTGTGCCACAATCTGAGCCATGTCGATTCTGACCTGGTCATCAGGAGACGCATTGATAGTGAAGCCTATTCTCTCACCATTTCTGCACCAGTAGCCCTCATCATCCTTCTCACATCCTGCCGCCTCAAAGGCTTCTGCCGCCTTATCCAGATTAAAGTCGTATTTCTCCACGTCCTCACAGTTGTACTTGTTCTTCTGTAATGGGCTGTAAGCCACCTGCCCTTTTCCCAGCAGTACTGCATCCACAATAGCCTGCCTGTCAATACAATAGTTTATTGCAGGAATCAAGTCTGCGTTCTCCTGCCAGTATTCATTTGCAAAATTATATAATATGCCTCTGTAATCAGATGTATCCATCTGGTATACAGTGTGGGTTCCGTCATCCTCAAAAGTGACAGCATCCTTTGGTGTGACCTGTGCCAGATTCAGCTCCCCAGACTTAAGCTGTAAAGCCTTGGCATTGTCATCACTTACAATCTTAAATACGATTGTGTCAATGTTTGCCGCCCCTGCAAAATAGTCCTCATTTTTCTCAAGGACAATCTGCTGGCCATCATCCCACTGCTTCAGCTTATATGGACCTGTTCCCACAGGATTTCTGAAAAAATCAGACTCCTGCATATCCTCCCCCTCAAGCAGGTGCTCTGGCAGAATAGCCATTGTCATATAGTCAAGAAAAGCCACATTTGGAGCCGACAGCTTAAATGAAACTGTATAGTCATCTATCACATCTATGCTCTCCACATCCTCATAGTTTGGAGCATTCTCAGATTCATTATCAGGATCCATAATTGCCTCTATGGTGAATTTTACGTCATTAGCTGTAAAAGGCTCTCCATCATGCCATTTTACATCTTCTTCCAGATGAAATGTATATGTGTATGTGTCCTCGTCATAGTCCCAGCTCTTTGCAAGTCTTGGTATGACCTGATTATTTCCGTCATGGTCTGTCAGACCATCAAATATAAGTGCATTGATTTCTCCATGCTCGTCCATGGCTGGATTGATTCTGGTGTAGTCATTTGAACCGTACACGATTGTATTCCCTGTGTTTATAGTGCTTCCTGTCTCTGAACTGGCGTCTGTGGTTCCATCTCCACATCCTACAAGTCCAAAAGCAAGTGTTGCTGCTAAAAGTAACGCTGTTATCCTCTTTTTCATATTTACCTCCATTTATTCCTAGTGCAGGTAAAACAATAACATTTCTGTGGTCTGACCACAAGCCCCCTGGGGGGTTATATTTTATATAAAGGCTTTCACATGCTTGACTTTCTATTTTATATATTGTATTATTTGATACGGTTCAAATAAATACTATTTAAGGAGGTTTATATGACACCATCTACTTTTGTAGCTTTTTTTCATGACGCTTTAAATGCCTACAATAAAATGTGCGAACCTATTCTTGACAAGTTCGATATTCCACAGGTGTCCTTTGACATCCTGATGTTTCTCGAGAATAACCCTGACTTATGTACTGCCCAGCAGATAAGTGAATTCAGAAACATAAAAAAAAATCTGGTTTCAGTACATGTTGATAAATTGGTAACCGCAGGTTATCTGCAAAGAGGAACTGTTGCCGGAGACAGACGGAAGATTTTGCTCTCCTGCACCCCAAAGGCCCGTCCTATACTTGATGCCGGACTTAAAATGCAGCAGAATTTCAATCAGGGACTTACTCTGGGAATACCAGAAGAACACATGAACATATATAAAGAAATCATAGAATCAATGGCATCTAACGCACGCCATATGCTAAATGAATAATAGAAATTAAAAGGAGACTATACACCATGCAGGATAACAAAAACTTCTTAGGCACAGAGCCTATTGGAAAACTTCTTTTCAAACTGTCAATCCCGACAGTAATCGCCCAGCTCATAAATATGCTTTATAATATTGTAGACCGCATCTACATCGGGCATATACCCGAAGAAGGCAGTCTGGCTCTTACAGGAGTCGGGGTCTGTATGCCTATCATTATGATAGTTTCAGCCTTTGCCGCCCTGGTCAGCTCCGGTGGTGCGCCGAGAGCATCTATCTATATGGGCAAACAGGATAAGGAATCAGCAGAGCACATATTGGGCAACTGCTTCTCCCTACAGATTATTGTTTCGATTATTTTGACAGTAGTTCTGCTAATCTGGAGCAAGGATTTGCTGCTGGCTTTCGGTGCCAGCGAAAACACCATAAGCTATGCTACCGATTACATGCGCATCTACGCTTTTGGTACCCTCTTTGTGCAGCTCACCCTCGGCATGAACGCTTTTATTACCGCCCAGGGCTTCACAAGAGTTTCAATGGTTTCCGTGCTTATCGGTGCCGTTTGTAATATCACTTTAGACCCTGTATTCATTTTTGCTCTTCATATGGGAGTAAAAGGAGCTGCCCTGGCTACCGTCATATCACAGGCGGTTTCTACCATCTGGGTTGTACATTTTCTTTGCAGTAAAAAGACTGATATCCGTCTTAAGAAAAAAAATATGCCTTTGGAAGCAAAGGTCATCCTTCCATGTGTCACTCTTGGACTTGCTGCCTTTATCATGCAGGCAAGTGAAAGTATTGTAAACGTCTGCTTCAACTCCTCCCTGCTCCGTTATGGTGGAGATATTGCTGTCGGAGCCATGACCATTTTGACCAGTGTCATGCAGTTTGCAATGCTGCCTCTCCAGGGCATTGCCCAGGGAGCCCAGCCTGTTTCCAGCTATAATTATGGAGCTAAAAATGCAGACAGGGTAAGAAAAACATTCAGACTGCTTTTGATTACCTGCCTGACATATTCTGCATTACTCTGGGCTGCTGTCCAGCTTGTCCCACAAGTGTTTGTAAGCATTTTTACGTCAGATACAAGCCTGGTTGAATTTACCGCACCAATGCTTAGAATCTATCTGGGAGGACTCTTCCTATTCGGCATTCAGATTGCCTGCCAGATGACCTTTACCTCACTGGGCAAAGCTGCAAACTCCATAGTTGTTGCAGTTGTGCGTAAGTTTGTGTTGCTTATTCCGCTCATATATATCATGCCACACCTTGTGGCTAATCCTACTGTGGGCGTATATATGGCAGAACCAATTGCCGATATTCTTGCTGTAACCTTTACATCTATCTTGTTTGCAGTTCAGTTTAAGAAGGCTATTGCGGAAATAAAGGATTAAAGCTCCAGCCTCATGCTGACAACCTCCTGATAGCCTGAAAATCTGGATAAAAATCCCTTTGGATTTCTTCCAAATTCTACAAAGCCTGCGCTTTTATACATTTCGCAGGCTTTTGTATTGTCAGCCACCACTTCAAGCTCTAACTGCTTATATCCAGCTTTTTTCGCACACTCCACACAGACATTCATCAAATTTCTACCGATTCCAAGTCCCCAGTATTCCTTTAATACTGAGATTCCAAATTCAGCCCTATGCCTTATCTTGTACTTCTGTCCCAAGCCAGAAATACCGGCGTTAGCAACAATTTTTCCATCAACTACTGCAAGCAGCATTATCTCATTGTCGCTCTCCTCTCTTTTCCTTAAGAACTCGCTTTCTCCCTCTACGTCAAAAGCATGTTCATCCGAGTATGCCAGCAAATAATCAGTCTCATCATGTACCTTTGCGTAAAGCTCTGATACCTCCTGACCATCCTCGTATGTGGCATTTCTGATTGTGCAGTCCTGTCCGTTTTTCATTTTGATTTTGTCTGTGTACTTCATAACGTCCTCCTTTGATGTTTGCCTTAAAAGTGTTTCTTCACATTTTATCACTCTTTTGAATAAATGCAAGTGAAATTTTCACACAATTATCGCAAGATTACCTTTTATGTTTAAAAGCAACAAACATGGAAAAACACAATCACTTAGTACATGTCAAAGTGATTGTGTCCATACTTTTGTATCATTTTCAGTTGATTTAATAATATCTAAAAAATATTCTTTTCTTTCTTCACTATAACCAAATTCATCCTCTACTCTATAGGATGGCAAATAAACAGTCATATGGTGAAAACCATCCTTTTCATCAGGAGTTTCTATATATACCTTAACTTCACCACTATCTAACATCTCAGAATGTACAATCTCTGTTTTATCCTCAAGCGTCATAAACGGGTACATCATACTAATCATCTCCCAACATATACATTTATAATTCCATACTTTGATATACAGAGAACCTGCCACTGGCAGCTTTTCTGCATACTAAGGCATTAAAAAAAGGTTCTAAAATAAATGTTGGGGTAATGAATTATATTTGATATTCATTACTCCAAC
>CAVKUD010000027.1:0-3059 GCA_963659315.1 Senegalimassilia sp.
TGGAGTAATGAATATCAAATATAATTCATTACCCCAACATTTATTTTAGAACCATCCTTTTTTATAGTATATATACCCCTGTCAGACTTAAGGTAACAAATTATAAATGTTACTTTTAGTCTGACAAGAATTGAATTCTTTCAAAAAACTCATTGTCAATTCGGATAATATGAGGGCTTATTGAGGCATTATAACCTTGAAACTCCTTATTCTTATCATATTTTTAATTCAAAGTAAAAGTAACACGTTTGTTACCTTTAAGCTGAAAATTAACCAGTATTAAATTTTTGTGATTTTCACTTCATAAAAACGTGCAAATACACATAAAATAGTAATATACATTGATTAAATAAATGCCGAATGATATAATTGCATTACTAAAAAATGTGTATATTCACAAAAATAAGGAGTGAAACTCATGGAGATTAAAAGAGATGCATACCTTGAGCAGTTAAAACTAAGAAAAGATAACGGGATGATAAAGATTATCACTGGAATCAGGAGATGCGGAAAATCATTCCTGTTATTTGTATTGTTTAAGAAATATTTATTGGAGAGTGGTGTTGATAATGACCATATCATTGAGATTGCTTTAGATGGCATTGAAAATGAGGAGCTGAGAAATCCCAAGAAGTGTTACCAGTATATTAAAGACGCAATGAAAGATGACCAGAAGTATTATCTGCTTTTGGACGAAGTACAGTTTATGTCACGATTTGAGGAAGTCCTGAACAGCCTGCTTCGTATCAGCAATATTGATGTATATGTTACTGGAAGTAATTCAAAGTTTTTATCTAGCGATATTGTAACTGAATTTAGGGGTAGAGGAGATGAGATAAGAATATATCCACTGTCCTTTGCAGAGTTTTATGCGGCTTTTGACGGAGATTATGATGATGCTTGGGAAGAATATATGGTATATGGTGGTTTACCACAGGTGGTACAGTTCTCTGTGGAACGTCAAAAGGCTGAGTATCTAAAAAATATTTTCGCAAATGTTTATATAAAGGATGTTGTAGAACGAAACAAGCTTCAAAATGTCGATGAGATTGATACTTTAGTAGATATTCTTGCTTCTGCGATAGGTGCTCCTACTAATCCAACTAAAATATCAAATACTTTTAAAAGTGAACGTGGTATCAATTATAGCAATAAGACCATATCCAACCATATAGATTATCTTGTGGAGGCATTTTTGATTTCTAAAGCTGCCAGATATGATATTAAAGGCAGAAAATATGTGGGAGCAAATCTGAAATACTATTTTTCAGATGTGGGGCTTAGAAATGCCAGATTGAATTTTAGGCAGCAGGAGCCTACTCATATAATGGAAAATATTGTTTATAATGAGCTGTTAATCAGAGGCTATAATGTGGATGTTGGTATTGTAGAGGTATATGCAAAAAATGATGAGGGAAAAACGACTCGCAAACAGTTTGAGGTTGATTTTGTAGTCAATCAGGGGAGCCAGAGATATTATATTCAGGTGGCTTATGATATGACTTCTGAGGAAAAGCAGACGCAGGAATTTAATTCATTTAGAAATATTCCGGATTCCTTTAAAAAAATTGTGATAGTAAACGGAACGAAAAAGCCTTGGAGAAATGAGGAAGGCTTTGTAATCATGGGAATGAAGTATTTTCTGCTTAATAGAGATAGTTTGGAGTTTTAGTATGCAATTATCAAATTTTGCAGAATAAGGATAAGCCTTATAATTTTCCATACATCTGCCGATATAGAAATTAAGTAACACATTGTTCTCACCGACAAACGGATTTATCGGTTCATATGGAAAGGAGTCCTATATGAAAATTCAAAGCAGTTCTATTGTTATGGGGTCAACGCATGAGGAGAACTCTTATACCTATAAGGAATCTATGACCATGGAGGTGGCTAAATCAAAAAATGCAGTTGGAGCTATCCTTACAATTTCCAAGGAAGCAGAGGGTAAAAGCGTCAAGGACGCAATGGTAGACTACCAGACCCAGCAGAAGGAAGAGGCCCAAAAGCGTCAGCAGGAGAGTGACCAGAGAGCACTTGAAAAAATGGCAGAGCACATCCGCACCAATAGTAAGGGCAGCAATTATGCAGTTCCACAGGATGAAAATATGGAAATCAAAATGCTCAAGAAAATGCTTGAGATTTTGCGTGGAAAGAAGCTGACAGATAAGGATATGATGTCACCAAGCCTAAATGGTGGGGTGCTTGATTTGCGTTCTGCCCAGTACAAGAATATGGAGAGCATAGCATTTGGAGCATCGGCATCAGCTTCAATCAGCTTTGGTTCACTTTCGATTGGTGGGACAAAGGCTGATACAAGCGGCAAGGGCCAAGTCAGCTCAAGTGCAGCAAGTGCCAGACTGGAAGCTGGTACAACAGGCGTGGGTACGACATGGCAGAGAATTACCGCAAGCAGTGGATTCAGGACAGAGGCTGAGAGTACAACCTTTGCCTCAACAGGTATCGTAAAGACTGCTGACGGCAGAAGCATTGATTTCAATGTTGAGGTATCTATGTCAAGAGCTTATATGGAAAAATGCGATATGCTTGAGGTACAGGACTATATCAAGACAGACCCGCTTATGATAAATCTGGATACCAATATTGGTTCAGTGAGTGACCAGAAATTCTTCTTTGATTTGGATTCAGATGGTAAAGAGGAGGAGATTTCCTTCGCTGGCAAAGGCTCAGGATTTCTGGCACTGGATAAGAATGGTGATGGAAAAATCAATGACGGCTCTGAGCTTTTTGGAACCAAGAGCGGAGATGGCTTTAAGGATTTGGCTGAATATGATGAGGACGGAAATGGCTGGATTGACGAGAACGACAGCATATATTCACAGCTTAAAATCTGGACAAAGGATGAGAATGGAAATGACCGTCTGATTGATTTGAAGGAGGCAGATGTGGGAGCGATTTATCTCAGGAATGCAGACACACAGTTCAGTCTCAAGGATGATGATAACAAGCTCAATGCTGAGATTAAGAAGACAGGCATATATCTGAAGGAGAGTACAGGTGCAGTTGGTACACTTAACCATGTGGATTTGGTGGTGTAA
>CAVKUD010000027.1:3889-21862 GCA_963659315.1 Senegalimassilia sp.
TTAAGATAAGAGAAATAGCACAGATGATGTCACTGCCACAGAATACGATAAAGACGTATCTCTCAAGAGGCAGAAAACAACTCGCCAGATATTATGGAAAGGAGATTTAAACGATGGATGAAAAGAAAATATTGCAGGAAGATATAGAACTGTCAGAAGTCGTATTAAGCAAAGCCAATCATGCCCTTGAAATGATAAGGCAGGAGGAGACAGAGAATATGGCAGATAATAATCAGAAAAAGTACAAAAAGAACGCAAGAAGAATGAAGTCGCAGGCAGCAGCAGTTGCAGCAGTATGTCTGCTGGCAGTAGGGGGAGTGAGTGCAGTAGCAGCAATCCATCATAATTGGGGCAGAGGAATGAGCGGAAACATACAGGCGACTGACACAGAGCAGCAGAAGCTGACAGATGACGGAGTGGCAGTAGTTTATCCTGAAAAGGAGGATTATGAGGCCTTAAAGGTCACAAACAATGGAGTAACCATTGCACCAAACACAGTGATTGTGGATGCCCAGTTCGCCTACCTGTCATTTACAATCTCAGGATATGAAGTCGCTGAGGGGGAGGAGCCTGGATTTGAGGACGTAAACATCACATCTGACGATATAGGAATCGATATGTCTGGCAGCATGTATGATGGAATCGTCAGCAATGAAGAGGGGGCACCAGTCTATGAGGACGGCTCAGAGCTTCAGTTCACAGACAGTGGCGATATAGTGAGCCACTATTATGATGAAAACGGCAATCTGGAGTATTTTATCCAGGCACATATCTCAGAAGCAGGGGATACAATGCTAGGAAAAACTGTAAAGGTTGATTTTAAAAATTTAGGCACTCTGAATAAGGCGGAATTTACTGATGGTGTGGAGGGGGACTGGAATTTTGAGATAAGTCTTCCAGGTGTAAGCTCTGCAAAGGAATATGATGTTAATAAGGCTATTGATGGGACCAGCTTCACCCTTACAAAGCTTGAAATCTCTCCTGTTTCATTAAATGCCACATACACCACAGATAATGCACCAGAGGCAAATCAGGACGATTTGGGCGTGCCATGTGTCAAGGGTGTGGTATTAAAGGACGGCAGCAGACTGCCATATCTGACAGATGGCGGTAGCATAGGATATACAGATGATTCCAAGACTGAGGCTTACAATATCCTTGGCTATGACAGGGTCATTGATGTAGATAATGTGAAGGCTCTCATTATCAGCCCGAAGGATGGTGTTGCCACTGTGGAGGTCGATATAGAGTAAATTAATATAAAAGGGTATGAAAACTATAATAAGAAGAATATAACTGACAAGATGGATAAGATATGGTAAAATGACCCTATAAAATTTATGGAGGTTATAAAAATGGCAGTTAATTCAATAGATGCAGAAGATGATCAGTTTGCATATCGCTATGACACACAGTTACTTATCGACAGACGTGACAAGGATCTGGATGAGGACGAAATCTCTGACTATATCACAGAGAATTTCGAGGGCAATAGCCTGATTGCAGCAGGAGATGAGGATTTGGTAAAAATCCATTTCCACACAAATGAGCCTTGGAAGATTCTTGAGTACTGCAATTCTGTAGGAGAAATCTACGACATTGTGGTTGAGGATATGATTAGACAGGCAAACGGACAGCAGGGCTGATGAAGATACTGATAGCAGAGGATGACAGCAGACTTCTTAAGTCACTGGTACACATTATGACAGCAAATAAATTTAATGTGGATGGAGTGACAACTGGCACAGAGGCTCTGGAGTATGGATTGACAGGAGAATATGATGGTCTGATTCTGGATATTATGATGCCGGGAATGGACGGCATAGAAGTCCTTAAGACCCTGAGAAGTAAAAATGTAAATACTCCAACACTTTTTTTGACTGCTAAAACTGAGGTATCACAAAGAGTAGAAGGCTTGGACGCAGGTGCAGATGACTACCTGCCCAAGCCGTTTTCTACTTCTGAGCTGTTAGCAAGAGTAAGGGCCATGCTCAGGAGAAAGGAAAATTATACACCAGACATTATCTCAGTGGGCAGGCTCTCACTGAACAAATCTACATATCAGATTATCTGTGGCGAAGAAAGTGAGGCGCTCAGTGCCAAGGAATTTCAGGTGCTGGAAATGCTGATGTTAAGACCTGGCATGGCAGTTCCGGCAGAGCAGATACTTACCCATATCTGGGGCTGGAATGCAGAAACCGATATAAGCTCACTCTGGGTACACATATCTAATTTGAGAAAAAAATTAGATAGGATAGGGGCTGATGCCAACATACGATTTGTCAGAGGTGCAGGATATATTTTGGAGAGTAAGCCATGATTTTTCATTTGCAGAAGAGACTGATACGGATTTGTGGAATCGCTGAATTAGTTGTTTTCTCATTGATTTTTATCTTGATTTGTGTATTCAGCATGATACAGCTAAACGATACCATTGATTTACTGACAGACAGAATTTCAGATAATGATGGCAGGCTGCTGCCACCTGATCCACTGGATGCCCATAATTTTATGACCCAGGAAACTCCCTTTAGTACAAGATTTTTTGTGGTTGAATTTGATGAAGACGGGGAGATAACTGCTTTGGATCTGACATCAATTTCTTCTATAACAGAGGACGAGGCGAGGGAATTTGCTGAGGAAGCATATCAAAATGGCAGGGAGCGTGGCTGGGCAGGCTCATATAGGTATAAGCTGTACAGCACAGAGGAGGGCAAGTCTGTTGTATATGTGGATGCAGGCATGAATGTGTTTATGACCAGACGGATGCTTTTTTCTGTGGGGCTTGTGCTTACAATAAGTGCATTTACCATATGGTTTATCATTATAGTTTTCTCTGGTCGTGCGGTTCGACCCGTTGCGGAGAGCTATGCCAAGCAAAAGCAGTTTGTCACAGATGCCAACCATGAGTTAAAGACTCCTCTGACCCTTGTAATGACCAATCTGGATATTTTAGAGACAGAGATAGGGGAGAATGAGTGGGTAACTGATATACGCAGCGAAGCAGAGAGGATGAGAGGTCTCATAAACCAGCTGGTGATTTTATCCAGGATGGATGAGGATAAGACCAATCTGGAGCTGCGGGAATTTTCTATGAGCGATATGGTATCGGAGGCAGTGTCGGAGTTTGAAGCCCTGATAATAGAAAAAGAGAAAATGCTTCATGTAGAAATAAGCCCTGATATAAAATATACGGGTGATGAAAATGAGCTGCGCCGGGTACTGTTTATTTTGCTGGATAATGCAGTAAAATACTGTGACGCAGGCGGTCAAATCACAGTGAGGCTGGAAAAGCACAAATATATAAGCATATATATAGAAAATACCTATGAGGCGGTAAATGAAGTCGACCTGGACAGATTATTTGACAGGTTTTACAGGAATGATAAGGCGAGAACCTGTGATGGCAGCTATGGACTGGGCTTATCCATTGCCAAGGCAATCGTAAACCAGCACAAGGGCACAATCACTGCCTGTAAGAAGGACAATAGCAATATTGAATTTAAAATAGTATTAAAGCAGGGAAAGTAATTGCGTAAAAGCAGTTGCTTTCTTTTTTTGCGCAAATCTATATCCCTATATTAATTTCACAATTTCATCACAGCTTTCTTAAGTCTGCCTTAAGCCTGCTTGGGTAGAATGGTTTAGTTAGGAAAAATAAGTAAGGAGAGCCATTATGATTACAGTAGAACATTTGACGAAATATTATGGTGAATTCATGGCTGTTAATGATTTGTCTTTTGAAATTGGCGAAGGTCATGTCTATGGTTTTCTGGGACCAAATGGTGCCGGCAAATCCACAACAATGAACATTATGACAGGCTGCCTATCTGCCACAGAGGGGCATGTCAAAATTGATGGTTATGATATTTTTGACGAACCACAGGAGGCAAAGAAGCGAATCGGATATCTGCCGGAGCAGCCACCCTTATATCTGAACGAGACCCCTCTTGAATACCTCAGATTTGTAGGTCAGGCAAAGGGACTTAAGGGTAAAGAACTTACAGACCAGATAGAATCAGTGGTAGAGCAGACTAAGCTTGGCGATGTGAAAAACAAAATCATTTCCAAGCTATCAAAGGGATATAAGCAGCGTGTGGGCATAGCCCAGGCTCTTTTGGGGAATCCCAAGGTTATCATACTTGATGAGCCTACAGTAGGTCTTGACCCTATCCAGATTATAGAGATACGAGAGCTGATTAAGCAGCTGGGAGAAAACCACACCGTGATTCTAAGCTCCCATATCCTGTCAGAGGTTCAGGCTATATGTGAGAAGGTTTTGATTATTGCAAAAGGAAAGCTCTTAGCCTACGATGCACCAGAGAATCTGGAAAAGCTTCTACTGTCATCAAATGGCGTGGATTTTGCCCTTGAGGCAGCAGCTGAAGCTACAGAGGGCATTTTGAAAGGGCTTGATATAGAAAATGAATACAGCATAGAGGCAGCTGAGGATAAGCTGACCAGAGTACATATGTCTGTTGAAAATGGAGATGTCAGGGAAATATGCAGACAGATGTTTTTTGCCTGTGCAGAGGCAGGAGCGGCTATTGTTGAGATGAAGCCTAAAAAGGCAAATCTTGAGGATGTGTTCATAGAACTGACAGAAAGTGAGGAACAAATAAAATGATTGCAGTATTAAAGCATGAGCTGTCTAGCTATTATCATTCACTGACAGCTTATATTTTCTCGGCATTTCTTCTGGTCTTTGTGGGACTGGGAGCCATGCTTTACAATATACAGTCAGCCATGGCTAACTTTGAATATGTACTAAGCTTTGTCTGTATTGGATTTGTACTTATAGTACCTATACTGACAATGAAGGTACTGGCTGAGGAGCGCAAGCAGAAAACAGACCAGCTGCTTTTCTCCCTGCCACTCACCACATCACAGATTGTAGTAGGCAAATTCCTGGCACTTTTGGTCGTATATCTGGTGCCTCTGGTTATTATTGCATTTTACCCTTTGATTTTCTCAAAATACGGTGATGTGTATCTGCCTACATCATATGGCTCACTGTTTGCCTTTTTTATGCTGGGAGCAGCACTTATAGCCATAGGAGTATTTATCTCCTCGCTGACAGAAAATATAGGTCTGGCAGCGGGCATTACCGTGCCTGTAATTCTGCTTAATTACTATAGTGTGACACTGTCAGAATACGTTTCATCCACAGCAGTCAGCTCTATGATTTCCATGCTGGTGCTGGTTTTTATACTGAGCCTGATTGTAAAATACCTGACAGCGGACTCAAGAATTGCAATCGGCTTAGGTTTAGTGCTTGCTTTTGTAATAATTGGAGTATTTGTGGGAGACAGCAGCATACTGGAGGGTGTGCTTCCAAATATCATGACAAAGCTGTCCTTGTTTGACAGATTTTCTAAATTTGTAAATGGTGTATTTGATTTGACAGGAATTGTCTATTATGTGACAGTTATTATTTTCTTCCTGTTTCTATCAGTGCAGTCCCTTGAGAAAAGGAGGTATAACTGATGAAAAAGAGAAAATTAAAAAACAATCAGCTGGCTATGAAGGGCGGCTCCTACTCACTGATTTTGTCGGTAATAGTATTACTGATTCTGGTAGTAGTAAATGTTCTGGCATCTGTGCTTCCATCGACAATTACCCAGCTGGATATCAGCTCATCAAAACTTTATTCTATAACAAGCAATACCAAGGTGGTTGTAAATGCTCTGGATAAGGATGTGACAATTTACTGGATTGTACAGTCTGACCAGGAAAACAGTGTCCTGCAAAACCTGCTGGAAAAATATGAGAGCCTGTCAGACCATATCAAGGTGGTAAAGAAAAATCCAGATGTATATCCTACATTTGCAGAGCAGTATACATCTGAGACTGTGTCAAACAATAGTCTGGTGGTAGAGTGTGGTGACAAATACAGATATATAAGCTATGACGATATCTATGTGACAGAAGCGGATATGACAACATACTCATATACCCAGTCCTTTGACGGTGAGGGACAGATTACATCAGCCATAGACTATGTGGTAAGCGATGAGCATCCACAGCTTTATATCACTCAGGGACATGGTGAGGCTGATTTGTCTACATCATTTAGCAATCAGCTGGAAAAACAGAATATAGAGACAACTGCATTTACTCTCTTAAATGAGGAGTCTGTGCCAGAGGAGGCTGACGCTGTCTTAATTTATGCTCCTACAAGCGATATTTCAGACAAAGAAAAAGAGATGCTTGAGGAATACACAAGCAATGGCGGCAAGCTTATGGTAGTGGCTGGTCCAACAGAGAGCGGTACTCTCACCAATCTCTACAGTCTGTTAAATGACTATGGAGTGGAGTCAGAGGATGGAATCGTTGTTGAGGGTGATACAGACTATTATGCTTTCCAGCAGCCATATATTCTGATGGGAACCATGGCAGAGCACGATATAACATCTGCTCTTATAGAAGGCAATTACTACACCTTAATGCCAATAGCCCAGGGACTTAAGGTCTCAGACAGTGCAGAAAATGTCACAGCCCTCCTTACTACATCTGATACAGCTTACAGTAAGAGTGCAGGCTATTCATTGCAGACATATGATAAGGAAGACGGAGATACAGATGGACCATTTGCTACAGCAGTGGCAATCGAATGTGATAATGATGGCAAAATAGTATGGTTCTCATCATCATATTTCTTAGAGGATACCTATGTATCATATTCATCAGGGGCAAATCTGGATTTGGGAATGAATGCCTTATCATATATGATTGGGGAAAATGAGACCCTTGCAATCAGAAGTAAATCGCTCAGCTATGGAACACTTACAATCAGTGAATCCACAGCAGCTTTCCTTAAGTTTATAATGATTGGCTTAATTCCACTTGTATTTTTAGGAGCCGGTATATATGTAAGTGTAAATCGAAGGAGGCAGCATAATGAAACGGTCTAAGAGATTATATGTGCTATCAGGAATTCTTATTGTTATCTGCGCTGTGACCTTTGGTGTCAGCAGATACGAACAGCATAAGGAGGACATAAAAAACACAGATGAGGTGATACTCAGCCTGTCCTCTGATGATGTCACAGCCCTTTCCTGGGAGTATGACAATACGAGTCTTTCCTTCCAGAAGGAGGATAAATGGGAATATGTGGATGACACTAGCTTTCCGGTGAGTGAGGATAAAATAGATGAGTTGTTGTCAGTTTTTGAGTCCTTTGGTGCTTCCTTTGTGATTGAGAACGTGGATGACTATTCCCAGTATGGACTGGATAAGCCTACATGCAGCATACATGTGGAGGCTGGTGATGACAGCTACGATATAAAGCTGGGCAATTACAGCAGCATGGATCAGGAAAGATATGTATCAATAGGTGATGGAAATGTATATCTGGTATCAACAGATCCTGTGGAGACATATAGCGTAGAGTTAAAGGACATGATACAGAATGATATCACACCAGCCAACATAGCCAGGGCTGACAGCATAAAATTTACAGGAAGCCAGAATTATACAATCACATATAATGATGAGAATACGACTACATACAGCGAGGATGATGTCTATTTTACAAGCAGTAAAAAGACCAGTATTCCACTGGATACAGGTAATATTAAATCATATTTTAATATTCTGGAAACGCTGAGCCTGTCTGATTACGTGACATACAATGCGACAGATGAGGACTTGGCAAAGTATGGCTTGGATGACCCTGAGCTTACTGCAACACTTACATACAGCAGTGAGGATTCGGAGGATGAGACGAGTACATTTGAGATAAGCATATCCCGGTCGGCAGAGGATAAGGCAAAGGATGACTCGGATGAGGAGAACACAAGCGATGCTTATGTGAGAATCGGAGATTCTTCTATAATATATGAGATTAGCTCAAGCCTCTATGATTCATTGATGAAGGTATCCGTTGACGACTTGAGACACCAGAAGCTTTTCTGGGGAGATTTCGATAATATCACAGGAATGGATGTGTCACTTGATGGTCAGACCTACAGCCTGACAGTGGAAGGAGAGGGTGACAATGCCACATGGAAGTATGGAGATGAAAGTCTTGATACAGCTGATTTGAGCACAGCCCTTACCTCACTGGCTGTAACTGAATTCAACAGCGATAAGGCGGATGGCAAGGAAGAGCTGAGCCTGACACTCTATCTGGATAATGATAATGTGAGTCAGCTACAGCTGAGCTTTTACAGGCTGGATGGCAGTTCATGTCTGGCTCAGGTGGATGGAACTACTGTCGGAACAGTGGCAAGGACAGATGTTGTAGATTTGATTGAAGCAATAAATGCTATAGTGTTGGAATAAGGAATAGGTGTAGTGACGGTTTGGATAGAAAATGTTGGAAAAACAACATAATTAGTTCTTGAAAGGAGATAATATAACATTATAAAATTTGAGTAATAAACGGAGGTAAAGCAGAATGGAAAATCGTAAGGAACTATTAAAAAGCTATCTGAAAAGACTGAGTGCAGGCGAGGATTTGGAATCGGTACGCCGTGATTTTGTCGGGGCATTTGAGGATGTGGATGCGTCAGAGATTATGCAGGCTGAGCAGGAAATGATAGCAGATGGAACCCCAATCACTGAGGTACAGAGACTGTGCGATGTTCATTCTGCCTTATTTCACGGAAAGACCAGGACGGAGAAGCCTGTCAATACAGGAAAAACAGTGGACGCTTCCACAGCAAGACAGCAGAGGGCTGAGAAAACAAAGCAGCTTGAAAATGAAAAGGGGCATCCATTAAATACATTTTCTCTGGAAAATCAGGCAATGTCTGAGCTTATAGAGGAGGCAAAGCATGAATTAGAGGCAGGCGACATTTCGGATAAGCTTTTAGTTAAGCTCAGGGAAATAGCTATCCACTATGCCAAGAAAGGAGACCTGCTCTATCCACACCTCAAGGTCAAGTATGAGATTTCAGGACCGTCTGATGTAATGTGGACTCATGATGATGAAATCAGGGATGAGTTTGCGGCAGTCATAAAGGCAGGAGTAAGGGATACAGCCTGGCTTGAGAGGGTAAGTGCGGTTATTAAGAGGGCTGAGGAAATGATTTATAAGGAGGAAAATATCCTCTTTCCTAACTGCGCAGCGAACTTCACTCGTGAGGAGTGGGTAGGCATCTATTTTGACTCAAAGGACTATCCGAACTGCCTTGGAGTGGTGCCACAGAGATGGGCACTGGCTGAGAGGGCTAAGTATGTGGTAGATGGCGCATCCCCAGAGGATATGGAAATCGTGCTGCCTGGCGGTCATATGAATGTTGCCCAGCTCACAGCCCTCTTAAATACCCTGCCATTTGAGATTACATTTGTGGATGACCAGAATATAAATAGATTTTTCAATGAGGGACCAAAGGATTTTAAGCGGCCAGGCATGGCAATAGACAGGGAGGTATTCTCCTGCCACCCACCAAAGGTGGAAGCACAGGTCAGACGTATTATAGAGGAGTTCAGAAATGGTACTCTCGATGAGGTGCCTGTCTGGATGGAGAAAAACGGCAAGACAATGCTTGTGAAATACATGGCTGTGAGAGACAAAAAGGGTGCTTATCTGGGAACAGTGGAGATTGTGCAGAATATGGACTTTGCCAAAGAGCATTTTATTTGACACTGATATATAGGGAAAGTATAATGAGTACAAATAAGCACAACGAGGTAATCAAATGGACGAGTTATACAAGGCAATCGAAGCAAAGATAAAGGAATCAGGCTACAAAAGAGAAATCTCAGGCAGGGATGTATACAATGACATCTGCGACCAGATAGATGGCAAGGAAAATGGCAGCTATATGCTTTTATCCAAGTTTGAGGATGATGTGGTATTTGAATACCAGATTACTGTGATGGACAGTGAGTTCAATCTGGGACTGCTCACAATCAAGGCTCCTGAAGGGGAGTATAAAATCGATTTTGATGCATAAATATAAAGACTTGGGAGCGGTGTTTAAAAATCTGCGGACAAATCGGCATATATCCTTAAAACAGTTATCAGATGATACGGTTTCAATATCCCAGCTTTCGAGATTTGAGCGAGGGGAATCTGATATATCAGTCAGTAAATTTCTGACCGCATTGGATAAGATGAACGTCGAGGTGCGGGAATTCATTGATGCCGCCAACAACTATCAGCAGACAGAGCAGATTAAGTTCATGAGTGCGCTTATCCCTCTGGAATATGAGAGGGATATAGCAGGCTTTAAGCGGATGATGGCAGAGGAGGAGGCTAAATTCAAGGCCCATCCAGATGTCTACCGCTATCACTTGAATGTAATACTTTTGCAGAGCTTTGTGTGCAAGTGTGATGAGTCGGTGCCTTTTCCCAAAGACTATGTAGACCAGATAACAGACTATCTCTTCACAACCGAGGACTGGAATATATATGAACTGATTCTGATTGGCAATACATATCTTTTTATAGATGTGCCTGTGCTTCACAGAATGGGGCAGGAGATACTAAAGCGGCAGGAATATTACAGCGAGATTGCGACACAGAAGAACCTCGTTGTCATAACGCTGCTTAATATATGGGAGACCTGTCTGCACAGAGGCTATGTGAAAATTGCACACTTTTATGAGGAGAATATACAGCCTCTGCTTCAGAACGAGACAGATATGTATAAGAGGACGATATACCTCTTTTTGTCGGGATATCAACTATATATGGAAGAAAAAATGGAAACTGGCCAACAGAAAATGCAAAATGCAATCCATATATTCGAGCTGTTAGGCTGTGACAATTTGGCAAACAATTATAAGACTGACTATGAAAAATTAGTATATAGATAAAATTTGCATATATGCAAAAACCAACGACCTCCGTTTGAAAGAAGCTATACTAAGCTTAATTTCAAACGGAGGTTTTATTATGAAGAAAAATGAAGTCAAGCTCTTATCCAGCAGAGCAATAAACAAAATCGGAAATGTTATGTACGATTATGGCAACAGTACCTGGATTGCGGGGCTGGGGGCAGTTGGTCAGAAATATTTAGGCTACTATCAGCTGGCAGAGAATTTAATATCCCTGGTGCTCAATCCAATAGGAGGTGCGGTTGCGGACAGATTTAAGAGGCGCAGGATATTGTTGGTCACAGATTTTATAGGAGCGCTTATGTGCGGACTGCTTGCCTTTGCAGGAAATGAGAGAATCATGCTTTATGGTCTTATTGCTGTGAACGCAGTCCTTGCCATGATGAGTGCCTTTTCAGGTACATCCTTCAGGTCTTATGTAGTTACGCTTGTCGAAAAAGACAGGCTTGTGACCTTTAATTCCAGACTGGAGGTTATATCACAGGTGGTCAGTATCTCATCGCCACTACTGGCTTTTCTCTTTGTGGATAGATTTGGTCTGAAACCAACCCTGCTTTTGGACAGCCTGACATTCTTTATGTCATTTCTGCTCTTATTCTCAATCAGGGATGTGGAAACCCATGTAGAGAAGCACACTGACGGGACTTCCGTCAAAGCAATCTGGCAGGATATAGTAGAGGGCATGAAATTTATCATAAAAGAAAGAGAAATCTTCTTTTTGCTTGTAATTGCGTCATTTGTTAACTTTTTTATATCTGCATTTAATTATTTGGTGCCATTTACAAATCAGCTTTTTGACAACAGTGCAAGCTATGCCACACTGCTTACAATGGGGGCAGCAGGGGCGATTGTGGGTGCCTTACTTGCAAACAAGCTTTTTAAGAATTCTTATGGGAGCATTTTGATTGCACTGGCACTGTGCGGTGTGGGATTGATGCTCATTACACTGTTTGCAGTGCTTGAGCTTCCTGTGATTGTAATTGTGTCCGGGGACTTTGTATTTGAGTTTTTCCTTACTATCTTTAATATTCACTTTTTCTCCATGGTGCAGAAAAAGGTGCCAGATTATATGCTGGGCAGGGTATTCAGCTCAATCTTTACAGTGGCTGTAATCTTTATGCCTATATCGACAATGCTTATGACGGTGCTGCCATTTTCAGTCCATATTATTACTTTTGCCATAATTGGGCTGGGAGTATTGCTGGTTTCTATCGGGGGATTTGTGTACAGCAGAAACTTCATGATATAATGAGCGCAAGAGAGTCATAGGGAGCTTGCTCACTGTTGGCGAACGGCGAAGTGATTGAGTGATGAAATCACGAAATAATTGAAAAAAAACTCTTGACCTTCCACCTTATGGAAGCTGTATAAAGAGGTTGTCAGACGGACAGGAAGGACATTTATTCATGAAGATTAAGCAGGTAGAAGAGCTGGTTGGAATCACAAGCAAAAATATTCGCTTTTATGAGGAGCAGGGACTCTTGCAACCCAGACGAACAGAAAACGGCTATCGTGATTATCGGTCAGAGGATGTGGAGCTGTTAAAAAAAATAAAATTGTTTAGAAAGCTTGGCATCCCGGTAGAGCAAATCAAGAAACTCTTTGCCGGCAGACTTTCCATGAGTGAGTGTCTGGAAAATCAGGAGACAGCCTTGAGACAGGAGCAGGACAACATCGGGAAGATGCGTACCCTGACGCAGGAGATGCTGACTAAAGCTTTTTCCATTGACAGGCTTGATACCGATTACTGGCTGGATGAAGTAGAAAAAATGGAAAAGGAGGGAATAGATTTTGTGAATGTAAGCAAAATTGATATTCATATGAAGAAAAAATTAGGTGCCTTTATAGGGGCAGGAGTAATGATTGTCATGCTGCTTACGCTTGCTGGAATCTCAATATATGGATATTATGTGGATTCCGACTTCCCACTATGGGTACTATTATTGATAGTAGTGCCTATATTTGTAACCGTCATAGGTGCAATTATAGCAATGGTAGGCAGAATAAAAGAGATTGATAAAGGAGAAGAAGATGAAGCTGCTAAGTATTAGTTATATTCCAGGAGCCGAGATTGAGGCACTGGGAATGGTAAAAGGAACTGTTGTACAGACCAAAAATATCGGTCGTGATTTTATGGCTGGAATGAAAACTCTTGTAGGTGGAGAGATTGTAGGCTATACAGAGATGCTAAACGAAGCCAGACAGATTGCGGTAAAGCGTATGGTTGATGAAGCCAAGGAGCTGGGCGCAGATGCTGTAATTGACGTGAAGTATGGTTCTTCACAGGTTATGTCAGGTGCAGCAGAGGTGATTGCATATGGAACTGCGGTAAAGATTCTGGAGGGAGATGTTAAATGATGGAGATTCAGACAGTCCCTGCACTATCCCTGGCAGGAGTGATTTGCACAATAATTTTATCCATCGGCCTGCCCATCCTGCTTATTGTGATTGGAAAAAAGAAACTTGGGGCACAGATTTCTACTTTCTTTATAGGAGCCGGAACCTTTGTTCTCTTTGCTCTGGTTCTGGAACAGATATTACATATGGTCGTGATGGGTGTCCTTGGACTGTCCCAGGACAGCAATGAGTTGCTGTATTATATTTATGCAGCAGTTGCAGCGGCGGTATTTGAGGAAACTGGCAGAATTGTTGCAATGAAGTGCTTTATGAAAAGAAGATTTAATTTTTCTAATGCCTTTATGTATGGTGTCGGTCACGGTGGAATAGAGGCTATTGTCCTCGGCGGTTTAACTGGAATCAGTAACCTGGCAAATATGCTTATGATTAATTCGGGTTCCATGGAGACAGTGCTGTCTGCATTGCCTGATGATGTCAAAAACCAGACACTGACACAACTATCAGCCCTGTGGACAACCAATTCGGGCATGTTTTTTGCGGCAGGAATTGAGAGAGTCAGTGCGATTGCCTTGCAGATAGGTTTATCTCTTATTATATTTAATGGGTTAAAGTCTGATAAGAAGCCGCTTGTCCTGCTTGCATATGGCATCCATTTTGCGGTGGATTTCTTTGCAGTGGCATGTGCATCCAGACTTCCGATAGCGGTTGTTGAAATAATTATAATGCTTATGGCGGCAGGAACACTTGTCTTTGCGCATAGGCTTGGTAAGGAAAATAAAAACAGTTTGTAACTTTTTAAGCTGCTGGCTTGTATATATAGTGAAGGCCTTTAAATAAAGAGAAATATGAGGGATCACTCATGAGAAGAGAAACAGAGATACTGATGGAAAAATACAAGGATCATCTGTTTGCGGTGGCATTCAATATATGCAAAAATGCAGCGGACGCAGATGACGTAGTTCAGGACACTTTCCTTCAGTATCATATCACAGACAAACAATTTGAAAATGAGCAGCATATCAGGGCATGGCTCATCCGGGTGGCAATCAATAAAGCCAAAAACATCAACATGTCCTTCTGGCGGAGGTCAAAAATCCCGTTAGAGGACTACATGGAGACACTGACATTTGAGACACCAGAGGTAGAAAACCTCTTTGAAGAGGTCATGAAGCTTCCAGAGAAGTATCGAATAGTCATACATTTATTCTATTACGAGGATTACACCATTCGGGAAATTGCGCAGATTATAAATGCGACAGAAAGTAACGTAAAGGTACGTTTAACCAGAGGCCGCAGGCTGCTTAAGAAGGTATTGAAGGAGGAATGGAATGATGAATAATAAGGAAAAGTACAAACAGGCTTTCTCTGTCTTGCATGCCTCCGAGCATATTTCTTTGGAGGACGCTATGAGTAAAAAAAGAAGTTACAGACATGGGAGCAGGGTTGCAGCAGCGGCTGCATGTACAGTGATTTTATTAGGAAGCGGCAGTGCCTATGCAGCTTACCGCTATTTAAACCCATCCCAGATTGTGGATGAGATTTCAGCAGACAGTGCATTGAGTAAGGCGTTTGCGGACAAGGACGCTATCACAATCAATGAGACACAGACCAGTAATGGCTATGACATTACACTTTTAGGTCTGGTTTCGGGAGAGAAGCTTGATTTGTATGTGCCAGATGAGACGAAAAAGGAGGTAAGTGGTAAGCATACTTATGCAGCCCTTGCGGTTTCAAAATCAGATGGAAGCAGGATGGCAAATCGTAATTTCTGTGTGTCACCACTCATCAATGGGGAGACATTTACAGATGTGAATGCTGCTACACTCAATGTGGGACTCAGCTGGTTTGAAAAGGACGGCATAATCTATGAGCTGATTGAGTGTGACAATCTGGAAATTTTTGCAGACAGGGGAGTTTATCTGAGTCTTGTGGACAATTTTGGAGACGAGGTTGCCGCCTTTCAGATGGACGAAGCGACTGGAAATTATCATAAGGTGGAAGATTATGCTGGAACAAGTGCGCTTTTTGCTCTGCCATTAGATAAGGACAAGGCAGACACTGTGGCGGCTGAGGACTTTCTTGCTTCAATAAAGCAGGAGTCTGATTCCGAGACAGATGGTGAGCGGGCAGAAGTCGGAGTGGCTGTGGGAGAAGTCAGCGATGAAGCCTTAAGCTATATAAATGATAAGGCACAGGCACTTGTAGATAGCATCACTAAAGACAATCTGGATGATTATTTCGTATTGGACGAAAGCCGTCCTGCCTTTACTGCTACGCCGGATGAAAATGGCTGGATTGATTTTGGAACAGCCTATGTAGAGGCTTATGACTGGACTGTAAATGGAGGAAGCGGTTATTTGACAGACTGGATTGCAGATGACGAGGACTTCAATGTAGTGACTACTCTTGTATCAGGAGATGAGGATAATCAGGCTGATATGTCTACACTTGAGATTACTGTGGTTTTCAGGAATGATGATGGCAGCTTTACAGAGGCAACCTACAGAATCAGAGATGATAAAGTAGAAAATTTAAAATAAAATCTTGACTCTAACCCTGGTTCATACTATATCCTCTGACAAAAAGGAGGACATAGTATGCTTGGAGCAAGAAGAAATCTAAAAAGAATAGTGGAGAATTCTTTCGGGCAAAATCCCCTGGAAGGATTCTCCTTTTATAATGCCAGTGACAGGCTTAAAAATGTCAGGAGACTGCATGAAGCCCTTGCTGAGTCGGAGGATAAGGGCTGGACTGTGGATGAGGTGACATGGAATGACCTGGAAATGGATGAGGTATTCCTGAGAATAAACCACACCAACAGCTTCATAGGTGAACAGGTGCTGTATGACAGAATGCACAGGCTCAAAAAGCCAGTAAATAAGGATATAATTGAAAAATTAAATAAAGATTCAACAAAGCGGAGCGGGCTTGAAATGAAGCTGCACACTATAGGAAAGCTGGATAATGCCTACCTGCTGCCAGAATTTGTACTGAACGCAGGGCTTTGGACAATAGGAAATCCTGTAGTCTATCACACATTACAGATACTGCTTGCCCTGTCCCTGCTTTTTACCTTTTTTGTCAATGAATATTTTCTAATCATTACTATACTCATAGGTTGTATTAACTTCATAACTTATATGGGAGTAAAACAAAAGTATGATGTATATTTCAGTTCCTTAATCGAGTTTAAAAAGGTATTTGAATTCTGCAAATGGCTTGAAAAGCATGATAAGGAGAAAATTTTCATATCTGATGACATAGAGACCAGCATATATAAATTAGATGGAATGTCAAAAATCATCATTGGCACGGCAGGACGTCATCAGATGTCAGTAGCAGGAGACCTGGCAGCCCAGATAAATGAGTATCTGTGGGGAGTTTTGCTTGTGGATGTGGCTGTCTTTAACCATATCATGAAGCTTATTTCAAGAAATCAGGAAGAAGTCATGAAGCTTATGATTTTTGCAGGAGAGATAGATGCAGCTATTGCTGTGACGTCCTATAGGCAGAGCCTTGGCAGATGGTGTAAACCACAGTTTGTAGACCATGGATTTTCCTATAAAGGAATCGCCCACCCTCTTATTGTAAATCCAGTGGATAATGATTTTGCACTTGAGAGCAGGGCGGTTATAACTGGCACCAATGCGTCGGGTAAGTCTACTTTTATGAAAAGTATTGCCATTAACACAATTCTGGCGCAGACTATAGATACATGTATCGCCGACCAAGCAAGGCTGTGCCCTATGCGGCTGGCAAGCTGTATGGCTCTAAGAGATGACATACTGACCGGGGAGAGCTATTATTTCAGGGAGGCAAAGTGCCTTAAAAGAATACTTGACCTGACCCAGGGAGAGGATGCCCTCATGATTATTGTGGATGAGATACTAAAGGGCACCAATACCAGGGAGAGGGTGGCAGCATCCAGAGCAATACTGGACTACCTGGCAGAAACCTCTGCCATAACCATAGTTGCAACCCATGATTATGAACTGACCCAGAATCCTCAATATGAGAATTATCACTTTAAGAGTCAGATAAAAAATGAGACAATAGCTTTTGACTATCATCTTTATAAAGGAGTGTGCCAAAGCTCAAATGCAGTGGAATTGTTAGCATATATGAAGTATCCGCAAGTAATAGTGGATAAAGCGAGGAGATATTTGAATGAGAATTAGTGAAGTGGCGGAAAAAACAGGACTGAGCATAAGCAATATCAGGTTCTATGAGAAAAAGGGCTTGATTGGACCTGACAGGGATAAGGACAGTAAATACAGAAATTACACAGAGGAGGATCTGGCTCTCTTAAAGCAAATCCTGCTTTATAGAAAAATGGATTTTTCCATTGAGACAATAAGCAATATCTTAAATAATAAGCTGACAGTCCAGGAGGCAATTCAAAAGCAGCTTGCAGAGCTTGAGGAAAAAAGAAATGCCATCCAAGGCTCTATAGACTTGTGCCAGAAAATTGCAGGGGATGGGGAATACACTTCTTTTGACACAGATTATTACTTGTCATATGTCAAGGAAGAGGAGAAAAATGGCAGGGTATTCGGTCAGCTCAATGACCTGTTGGATGAGGTGTCGGACTACTATGACTACTGCTTCTGGAATACGCCCTTTGCAGGCTTTGTTATGCCAGGAGCAAGGTATGGAAAGGCTCTGTCAGTAATTTTACTTGCAGTGATGCTTATCATGCCTTTTATTGCGATTGGGGAGGATTTGATTAAAGCGCAGAGCGTGAGCTTTGGCTCAGTATGTCTTGCAGTCATCTGGTGGGGAATTATGGTATACTCTCTTGTAGGATATAAGAAGAGCAGAAAA
>CAVKUD010000028.1:0-21777 GCA_963659315.1 Senegalimassilia sp.
ATATTTGTAACAAGAATGACACGTTACGTCCGTTTACATCCCGATAAACAGCTTAATTATTATAGCATATGCATATTTCATTTGCAATAGCTATTTTATAAAATTCTGTTTTTCTTTACCATATTTACAAATTCTGCATTTGATCTGGTATGTGCAAACATATTTAAGATGTTTTCAACAGCCTCATCTGAGCGCATTCCGTTAAATGCCTTTCTCATATTATCGACTGCCGCCTGCTCGTCTGGATTTAAGAGCAGATCCTCTCTTCTTGTACCAGACTTAACTATATCAATGGCTGGGAAGATACGCTTTTCTGAGAGCTTTCTGTCAAGCACAAGCTCCATGTTACCAGTTCCCTTGAACTCCTCAAATACTACATCATCCATCTTGCTTCCTGTGTCAACAAGGGCTGTTGCAAGTATTGTAAGACTTCCACCATTACGCATATTTCTGGCTGCACCGAAAAATCTCTTTGGCATATGAAGCGCTGCTGGGTCAAGACCACCTGACAGGGTTCTTCCACTTGGTGCCACTGTGAGGTTGTAGGCTCTTGCAAGTCTTGTGATACTGTCAAGCAGAATCATTACATCATTGCCATACTCAACAAGTCTCTTTGCCCTCTCAATAACCATCTCTGATACTCTCTTATGATGCTCTGGCAGCTCATCAAATGTAGAATAGATAACCTCAACATTATCTCCCTCTATAGCTTCCTTGATGTCTGTAACTTCCTCTGGACGCTCATCAATAAGAAGAATGATAAGGTGCATCTCTGGATTATTTTCCTTGATAGATTTTGCGATTTCCTTGAGTAAGGTTGTCTTACCAGCCTTAGGCTGTGAAACAATCATACCTCTTTGTCCTTTTCCGATAGGTGAGATAACGTCTACCACTCTCATGGCTACGCTTGCGCCTGGTCTCTCAAGACGGAGTCTCTCATTTGGGAAAATAGGTGTAAGATTTTCAAAGCTGACTCTCTTCTGTGCCTCAGATGGTGGGAAGCCATTAACCTTTGTCACATACAAAAGTGCAGAGAATTTCTCACGCTCAGTCTTAACTCTGGTGCTTCCTGTCACAATATCGCCTGTTTTCAGATTAAATCTTCTAATCTGTGATGGTGACACATAGACGTCATTTTCTCCTGGCAGATAATTGTCACTACGGATGAAACCAAATCCATCTGGCATCACTTCAAGAATACCCTCTGCGATATTACCACTGTCAATGCTTGACAAGTCCTCTCTCACAGCAGCCACTTCACTCTCATCTGATGTAAACTCCCTGTTGTGTGTTCTTCGCTCGATTGGCTTTCTGGTGGTCTCCTCGTTATTAGTTTCTTTTGCAGCCTCAGTGCTTGCGACTCTCTCGTCCTCCTCAAGCATTCTGTCAATCAGCTGCTCCTTTTTCAGTCCCGATAACCCTTTAAGTCCTCTAGCCTTTGCCAGGTCTTTTAAGGCTGCTGCGGAAAGAGTTTCGTATTTTTCTCTCATATTTTTATCCATCTAATATTCTCCTTAAAATAAATAAATGGGATTAATGTCTGAATCGACATGAAGTTTCAATACTGGTATTATAACTCATTGTTTTCCAAATAGGAACCCCTTTTTTCTTGATTTGTATATTTATCAATGTTATCATAAGTTGGTTGAAAATACTATACTAATAAGAAGGAGAAAGACCATGGATAACAAAGAAAAAGCATTAAAATGTCACGAGGAATGGAATGGTAAGCTGGAAACCATTGCAAAATCTAAGGTAAATTCCAGAGAAGATCTGGCAATCGCATATACGCCGGGTGTTGCTGAACCATGTAAGGTGATTGCAGAAAATAAGGAACTCGCCTACAAATATACATGGAAGTCAAATACCGTAGCTGTTGTTTCAGACGGAAGTGCAGTCCTTGGTCTTGGAAATATAGGTCCATATGCAGCAATGCCTGTTATGGAAGGTAAATGTGTACTCTTCAAGGAATTCGGAAATGTAAACGCTGTTCCAATCTGTCTTGACACACAGGATACAGAGGAAATTATTGAGGCAGTCAAAAACATAGCTCCAGGATTTGGTGGCATCAACTTAGAGGACATTTCTGCCCCACGCTGCTTTGAGATTGAGGAAAGATTAAAGGAAATCCTTGATATTCCAGTATTCCATGATGACCAGCACGGAACAGCAATCGTAGTTCTGGCAGGAATCATAAACGGTCTGCGTGTCACAGGCAAGAAAAAAGAGGACTGCAAGGTTGTCGTAAACGGAGCAGGCTCAGCAGGTGTGGCAATCACAAAGCTAATTCTTAAATATGGATTTAAGAATGTGACCATGTGTGACCGTCACGGAATCATCGGAAAGGATTATCCTGATTTAAACTGGATGCAGAAAAAAATGACAGAGGTTACAAACCTTGATAACCAAACTGGTACTCTTGCAGATGCCCTCAAGGGTGCAGATATATTCGTAGGTGTTTCAGCTCCTAATATTGTAACTCCTGAGATGGTTGCTTCAATGAATAAAGACTCTATCCTCTTTGCAATGGCTAACCCTGTACCTGAGATTATGCCAGATGTGGCAAAGGCTGCTGGAGCAAGAATCGTGGGAACCGGACGAAGCGATTTCCCTAATCAGGTTAATAATGTGATTGCTTTCCCTGGAATCTTCCGTGGCGCCTTAGAGGGTCGTGCAAGACAGATTACAGAGGAGATGAAACTTGCTGCTGCTGAAGCTCTGGCACACCTTGTATCAGATGAGGAGTTAAATGATGACTTTATCATGCCAGAAGCCTTTGACCCTCGTGTAGCAGATGTGGTAGCAGATGCAGTAAAGTCACATATTAAGTAATATGTTTTACTCTTTAAACCAATACTGTAAGGAACGCTTTGGCGAAAAGGTCTACCGCCTGTCTCTTGACGCTGGCATGACCTGCCCTAACAGGGATGGCAGTCTCTCGACTGAGGGCTGCTTTTTCTGTAGCGCAGGAGGCTCAGGGGATTTTGCCTCTGACCGCAGGCTCCCTATCAGTGAGCAGATTACTCAGGCAAAGGCTCGACTTAAGGAAAAGACAAGCTGCAAGAAATTTATTGCCTATTTTCAGGCATATACCAACACATATGCTCCTGTTGCATACCTGAGAGAAATATATACAGAAGCAATAAACGAGCCAGACATCGTCGCTCTGTCCATCGGCACCAGAAGCGACTGCCTGTCAGCTGAGATAATAGACCTGCTCGATGAGTTAAATCACATAAAGCCTGTCTGGATTGAGCTCGGACTTCAGACCATACACGACGACGCCTTAAAGGCAATGAACACCCATACCACGCTTAAGCAGTTTGAGTCAGCCCTGCATGAGCTTAACAAGCGTGACATAGATGTTATCACTCACCTTATCCTGGGTCTGCCTGGCGAGACAAGGGAGATGATGCTTGAATCAGTCCGATATGTCTCAGGGCTTCCAATCTCAGGTATAAAATTGCATTTGCTTCATATATTAAAGGGTACAGCCCTTGCCTCAATGTATGAAAAGCAGCCATTCCCTCTCTTTGAATTAGAGGAATACTGTGATTTCATCGTAGACTGCATAGAGCTTTTGCCACCAAAGCTTGTAATACACAGGATTACAGGGGATGGTCCGAGAGCCCTGCTCATAGCACCTCTATAAAAAAAAAAAAAAAAAAGAGTCCTAAACACGATAAACAGACGGTTCAGGGAGCGAAACACCTGTCAGGGACGGCTCTTTAAAAATAATTAATACCAGAAACATGAAAGAAGGATACTTATGGCAGAACCATTTACCATATACAAGCTTACTATATTATATATGTTGGATAAGGCAGGCTTTCCCCTTTCCAACACACAGATTTCAAACTTTTTCCTGGAGCAGGAATACACAGACTATTTCAGGGTTCAGGAGGTAATAGGTGATTTAGTAAATGCAGATTTAATAAACTTTGAATCAACCCACTCAAATACCCAGTACACACTCACAGCCGCAGGTCGGGAAACACTTGGATTTTTCAAGGATAAAATCACAGACGGAATAGAAAACGATGTAAAAAGCTTCTTTGAAAGAAACAAACTGGAATTCAGACAGGAAAACTTCATCCTGGCAGACTACTATAAAACAACCAACCAGAACTATGACGTGCGCTGTCAGGTGCGCTCAGACAGCACCACTGTATTAGACTTGACTCTCGCCGTAAAGACAAAGGAACAGGCAGAGGCGATATGTAACAACTGGAAAAATTCAAATGAGGATGTATATGCCTATCTCATGGATATTCTCCTGAAATAAGCATATGATATGCTTCCAGCTTCATTATGTTGGATAATCGGATAGTATACAGTTGTTTTGCAGAAAACAATATGAACTGCTGTGGGGTTCCATTCCCCCTGGCTAAGAAACAGCTTTTAAAATTTATACTGTGCAGCTCGAATAGCTCCCACAGCTAACTTCATATTTTTTCTGCAAAATACACTGTATACTAGGAGATTTTCATAACCTTAATGCTGGAAGTTGCCATGTCTATTCATATGTTTATTTCTTTTTAACACTATATCCAAATTTCCCCAGCTTCTCTCCCATGCCAAAATACTCCCCATGAGAATACATAACAAGCCCGGTCTCATTGATATTAAACTTATTCTTCTCATCCATATATTTATCATCCACAGTCACACCAACTACATCCGCTATAAACATATGATGGCTTCCAAGCTCTTTTACCTCTCTGACCTTGCACTCTATATTCACAGGGCTTTCTGATATTCCAGGAGCCTTTACATGCTCCATCTCAAGTGGTGTGAGGTTCAGCTTTTTAAACTTATCGACATCTCTTCCGCTTGTGACGCCACAGTAGTCACAGGCAAATGCCAGCTCCTCTGTTGTGAGATTTACGACAAACTCACCTGTCTCCTTTATCATATTATAGGAATATCTCTCCGGTCTTACTGAGATAGACAGCATAGGTGGGTTGGTACATATTGTGCCAGCCCATGCCACTGTTATTATATTATTGTTTCCCTGTGTATCACTGACACTTACCATCACTGCTGGTACAGGGTTTAACATATTGCCAGGTTTCCAGTTTTGTTTTCCCATATTACTCCTTTATTTATCACTATGATTTATGGGCTTACATCTTAAACTACATGTGCATTTTTCCACAAGCCCATATCATGGCTAATCCTATTTATATAAGTTTAACATCCTCTAGACACTTCTTCACAAGCTCTCTGTGATTATCCTCAATCTCAGTAAGTGGCAGCCTGAGCTTTCCTACGTTATAGCCCATCAGGTTCATAGCCCCCTTGACCGGAATAGGATTGACCTCACAAAATAGCGCATTAATCAAATCAAGATAGTCAAGCTGCAAATCTACAGCCTTTTTGCGGTCTCCCTCAAGATACTCCATAACCATGTCGTGGGCTGCCTCTGGTGCCACATTTGACAGTACAGAGATTACACCTATTCCACCTAATGATAGTATAGGTATTACCTGGTCATCATTTCCAGAGTAAATATCCAGTACTCCTCCTGCCATTTTAGCAAGCTTTGCCACCTGGGAAATATCTCCGCTGGCTTCCTTGATACCGACTATGTTCTCACAGTCCCTTGCAAGGCGGACTGCTGTCTCTGGTGCTATATTGCAGCCTGTTCTGGATGGCACATTATACATTATTATTGGAAGCGACACTGATTTTGCCACCTCTGTATAGTGGGCATAGAGTCCGTTCTGGGTTGCCTTATTATAAAATGGAGTGACAACAAGCAGTCCATCAACCCCCAGTGCCTCTGCCTTCTTTGAAAAATCAATCACTGTCCGTGTGGCATTGCCACCTGTTCCTGCAATAACAGGAATCCTGCCTGCTGTTTTTTCCACGGCATATTTTATAACGGACAGCTTTTCTTCCTCTGTCATTGTAGCTGGCTCGCCTGTTGTGCCACACACGATAATCGCATCAGTTTTCCCAGCAATCTGACGTTCTATCAGTTTTCCCAGCATATCATAATTTACTGTCTCATCCTCGTTGAACGGTGTTATGAGTGCTACTCCGGCACCTTTAAATATAGCCATTTATACTCTCCTCTACAATTAAAGCTTCATATCAGGATTTTCCCTGATTATCTCTGCAATAAGTTCTCTCTCATCCATGTGATGCTTGACACCACATATTTCCTGATAATCCTCATGACCTTTTCCTGCCAGAACGATTATGTCTCCATCCTGTGCGTTAAGCATACAATATGCTATTGCTTCCTTCCTGTCTGGAATGGTGACATACTTGCCATCTGCCTTGTGTACTCCCTCCAGAATATCATTGATGATGTCCATCGGCTCCTCATTTCTAGGATTATCAGATGTGACAACTGTCAAATCTGCAAGGCGGGATGACACCTCACCCATCTCATATCGTCTTGATTTAGCACGGTTTCCACCGCAGCCAAAGAGACATACCAGTCTGCCTGGCTCATACTCCTTGAGTGTTGTAAGCAGGCTCTCAAGTGCCATGGCATTGTGGGCATAATCAATCATAAGTGTGTATCTCTTTGTGACAGGAACAATCTCGATTCTGCCCTTTACAGATACATGCTTTAATGCCTCTTTGATTGTCTCCTCTGGCACATTGAAATGGTGGCAGATTGCTATAGCTGTGAGGGAATTGTATACAGAAAAGCTTCCCGGTACATTTACCTCCACATCAAAGTCCATTGAACCGCCTACATGATACTTGATTCCAAGTGCTCCATGCTCTTTTATGAGCTCTACATTTTCTGCAATCAGGTCATTACTGTCCTTATAGCCAAACTTCTCCACCTGACAGGTGTGTCCTCTTAATATTCCATCAATATGCTCGCTGTCTCCGTTAAATATGCCGTATCTGCACTGTCTGAACAGGAGGCTCTTGCAATGCATATAGTCCTCAAAATCCTTGTGCTCGTTCTCACCGATATGGTCTGGCTCAAGGTTAGTAAATACACCTATATCAAATGTAAAGCCAGAAACCCTGTGGAGCATAAGTGCCTGTGAAGAAACCTCCATGACAACTGCATCCAGCCCCTCGTCAACCATCTGGGCAAAAAGCTCCTGCACCTTGTAAGACTCTGGTGTAGTGTTTGCCGCAGGAGTTCTCTTATCTCCTACAATCGACTCGATTGTACCAATCAGTCCTGTCTTGATTCCAGCAGACTCAAGTATTGATTTAACCATATATGTTGTGGTGGTCTTGCCCTTTGTTCCTGTAATACCGATTGTCTTAAGCTTCTCAGCAGGATAGCCAAAGTAGGCAGCAGACATACATGCAAGTGCATATCTGGTATTTTCTACTTTAATATATGTCACGCCCTTAACTGGAGTTACATCTTTTTCCACGATAACAGCGGCAGCTCCCTGCTTTACAACAAGAGGGATAAACTCATGGGCATCCCTCACTGCACCAGAGATACAGACAAATACAGACCCTTTTTCCACCTTTCTTGAATCATATACAAGTGTGGAAATCTCTATATCATCGCTGCCTGATACAAGCTCATAATCCATTTTCTTTAATAAATCTGCTAAAATCATTTTCTATTCCTCTTCTTTCTACTATTTATCCGACCTTTAGTATCTGCTGGCTCTTTTATATTTGCACTAAGCCATATATTCTCCCGTGAAAACCTCTGTAGCTGGACCTGTCATAAAAATATGATTTGTCTTGTCGTCATACTCGATGGTCAGGTCTCCACCTCTTAGATGAACCAGCACCTTATTGTCTGTATATCCGTTTAAAATACATGCCATTACGCAGGCACATGTTCCTGTTCCACAAGCCCAGGTCTCGGCAGAGCCTCTCTCCCAGACTCTCATGTTTGCCTCGTTTCTTGATAAAACCTCTACAAACTCTGTGTTTGTCCTCTTTGGAAATCTCTCATGATTTTCAAAATGAGGACCGTATTTTTCTATATCAAAATTCATCACATCATCCACAAAAACTACTGCATGTGGATTGCCCATAGATACGCATGTCATATTCCATGTTTTTCCTGCTACCTCAATAGGGGCATCAACCACCCTGTCGCCATCTGCGATAACAGGGATTTTATCAGGGCTAAGAACAGGCTCACCCATGTCAACCTTAACCTGTGCCACCTTGCCATTTTCCACAAAAAGCGTCAGGTATTTAATTCCTGCACCGGACTCCACAGATATCTCTGTCTTGTCGGTGAGCTTGTGGTCATATACATACTTTGCAACGCATCTGATACCATTTCCACACATCTCAGCCTCTGAACCGTCTGCATTGTATATTCTCATTCTAAAATCTGCCACACCAGATGGTCCAATTGTGATGAGTCCATCTGAACCTATTCCGAAATGTCTGTCACTCACTGCAATCGACAATTCAGCCGGATTATCTATCTTTTCCTCAAACAAATTAACGTACACATAGTCATTTCCACATCCGTGCATTTTTGTAAACTTCATAAGCTTCCTGCCTTTCCTGCCTGTTTTGCCATACAAAAAATCTGCATACATAATAAATTTCTCTCATATTATTTATATATTATACTCCGCACTAAATAATATATAAAGTCAAATTAGTGCTGTTAATATTGCAAATAGTGCTGTATAATATGTTTATTTCCTGGTTTTGTAGTAATAAAGCCATTTCAACATGCGTAAAATATCAATTTGTGAGGTAGATATGAGTAAGTACGAAAAGCTGGGCTATCTGACCAGCCCCTTTAGAATATTTCATCTGAGCGACAGCAATCTGGGCGAGATTCCTTTCCACTATCACGATTTCCACAAGATTCTGATTCATCTGAGTGGTAATTGCAGCTACAGCATTGAGGGACGAAGCTATGAGCTTATGCCAGATGACATAGTGCTGGTAAACGCAGGAGAGGTACACCGCCCTGTGCTGCACACCGCCAAAAGCACTTCCGTATACGAGCGTATTATCATATATGTTTCAAAAGAATATCTGGCTGAAAAGTCAGGCCAGGACTTTGACCTGGGCTTATGCTTTAAGCTGGCACAGGAAAAACAATCCCATGTCCTGCGTCTCCCTGCTTTTTCGACCACCCCCTTAGGGAAAGCCACAAGGGTATTAGATGAAAGTGATAAGGGAAATGATTACGCAAAAAAGCTGCACCATGAACTCTCCTTCCTGGAATTCATGATACAGCTTAACAGAGCAACACTAAATGAAAGAACTGAATACATTCCTACCGCATCAGCCAATCAGAAAATGGTAGAAATAATAGATTACTTAAATCATAATTTAACTTCTGATATGTCAGTTGATACAATAGCCAATAAATTCTATATCAGCAGATATCATCTGATGCATTCCTTCAAAGAGGAAACCGGCTACTCAATCGGTAATTACATCACAACCAAGCGGCTGCTTCTGGCAAAATCCCTGATTGCCTCTGGCCAGTCCATCAATGATGCCTGCTTTAACTGTGGTTTTAAAAATTACTCTACATTTTCAAGAGCCTATAAGAAAGCCTTCGGCCACAGCCCAAGCCAGGGCAATGCTATCTCTCAGCAAGTACACTTATCAATTGTGGAATAAGCTGCTTCTTTCTTGATACAACGCCCTTTAATAACAGACCATCCTCTGATTCTGCCTGATTAAATGCCTCTGCAGCCACATTTGCAGCCTCATCCCCATCATAAATCAGATAGGTAGATTCATTGAGGATATCAGTTAACATGACATAAATCATATTAAGGCTCTTATCCACACGCATTTTCTCAAGACATGGAATTATTCTGGTCTCTACCTTTTCAAGCTCCTGCTTGCTCATAGCACTAATCTGCGATACTCCAAATGCGTAATTTCCAGAATAGAATATCTTAAAATCCTGATTTAATATTTCGTCTTCGGTCTTATTGGCAAAATTGCTGCCTGCCTCAAACATCTGCTGGGCAAATTCTTCTACATTAATATCGGCAAGCTCTGCCAGCTTTCTTCCAACCTCTTTATCAATTGCAGTACATGTCGGTGAACGGAACATGAGTGTATCAGAAAGAATAGCTGCACATAAGAGACCTGCAATCTGCTTAGGTATCTCGACATTTTTCTCCTGATACATCTGGTAGATAATAGTCGCTGTACATCCCAGTGGCTGATTTCTAAAGTATACAGGAGCCATTGTCTCAAGGCTTCCTATTCTGTGGTGGTCAATAATCTCCAGAATCTCAGCCTCATCTATATTTGCAACCGCCTGTGATTTCTCATTGTGGTCTACAAGTATAAGCTGTTTCTTTCTGGTGTTCATCAAATTTCTTCGTGAAAACATACCTACATAGTTCATATTTTCATCGACCACAGGGAAGTCTCTGTGCCTGATTTTTGCCACAATGTCCCTGACCTCATCCACGAAATCATCCTCGTTGAAGTGGATGATATTCGGCGCCTTTGTCATAAAGAATTTAATCGGCATACTCTGATTAATAAGCCTTGATACAGTAAAGGTATCATATGGGGTACTTATGATTACAATATCCCTTGCATTTGCTGCCTCTATGACCTCCTGGCTTATCTCATATCCATTGGTGACAATCATGCAGCTACAATTTGATTCAATACATTTGAGCTGGGATTCTTCCCTGTCACCGATGATTACAAGATCATCATTCTCCACGCTGTTTGCAAGCACTTCCAAAGAGCCTACACCCACTACGACCTTACCCTTTATGAAGTAGCCATGCTCGTTTCCTGTTACAATCTTACCCTCTAAAGTCTCAACCATGTTTCTGTACTGGGTTCTGGCTCTGGAAAGCACCGTGTTGTCAAGCACATCCATGTAGGATTTTGCAATATCGCCAGTTACAATCAATCCCTCCAGCTTATTTTTTGCATTTACAACAGGAAGAGTTACTACATCCAGAATTTTCATCATTTCCCATGCTTTCTTCATGGAAATGTGACCATTGACTCCCTCTGTCTTTCTGATATGAATATCCTTAATCTGGGTACCCACATCCTGTATCAGCTCAGGTGCATCCACCTTGAAATAGTCAAGCACAAAGGCAGTCTCCGCATTTATTGCACCTGCCCTCCTTGGTACATAGACAATCTTATGCTCTTTTTCAGATGGATTCTCCCTCTCAACCTCATTCTTTAAATATGAATATGTTATTGCGGCACATATCGAATCCGTATCAGGATTCTTATGTCCTACAATCCACACCTTCTTTTCTTTCATACAAATATTCTCCTTTCAAGCAAGCTTGAAGCTGCAGTCCCCATGGGTAACTGACCGCTTCTCTGGATACATTGCAACGAGAAAAATGCAATTCCCTTATGAGGAATTGCACTATATGCAGCAATTTATTGTTAAATATGAATTATTCCAAATGAACACAAAATAATTACAATTATACCAATCATATTAACAAGGGCAAGGACAAAGCCTGCAATCGCAAATTTCCTGTTTGTATTTGCCACTGCCTCTATTGCAGATACATTGTCTACCTTTTCGTCCATTTCCTTGAACAAATCCTGAATGTTCCTGTAGCACATTACATTTTCAGAATGTACCTTTTCAGATATTTCCTGCTTTAATGTGACAAGCTCATCGCTAAGCTCTGCCAGTGAGTTGAGCATGTGCTCATTTGCCTCTGACTGCTCCTTTGAGATTGCCCTGGTCTGCTCTAAGGTAGCATCAACCTTGTCTGAAATCTGGTTCTTTAATTCCTTGGTGCTGTCCTCTACACTCTTTACTGACTTCTCAACGCCCTCTGTGTAGGTCTTAAGCTCGCCGCTCATAGATGCCTCTATCTCCTGCATCTTGCTGTTGACACGCTCAATCAGCACGTCTATCTGCTTCTCAACCTGGGCTGTTATTCCATCTACCTTTTCCTGACGCTCATCAAGTATCTGCTTAAGCTCCTCAGCTTTCTCTTCACGCTCTGCGACTATGCTCTGAAGCTCATTTGCCTTTGTTTCCTTACTTGAAAGCATTTCCTGGAGCTGTTTTGCTTTCTCCCTGAATTCATCTATCTGACTTAATAAAAAATCGTCCTTATCCAATTTCTTCTGCATCCTTTCGCGAGTTCTATTTACACTGACTCCGACTGTTTTCCTTCGCTGGTCAGTCTTCGGATTAGTACGAGCCTTTTTTCTGGTGAATAAGCTAATCATAACTAAATCTCCCTCGTTACCACTATGTACAATTCTAACATGTCATTTTCCCAATGTAAAGAACAAAAACTGATGCACAAAAATGAGGCAGCCATAAAAATGACTGCCTCAATAAATATCTTACAATATTTAATTATGCCAATTATTTACCAGCATAAAGAGTTACTAACTTCTTAAGGTGCTCATAGCGATCCTTAGAATTAGCCTCTGCTGAAGCGAATAACTCAGCAGCTCTTGTAGGATTGAACTTAGCAAGTGAAGCGTAACGGTTCTCTCCCTTAAGGAATGCCTGGTAATCTCCTGTTGGCTCCTTGCTGTCTAATGAGAATGCATCTTTGCCCTCAGCAGCAAGTGTTGGGTTGTAACGGAAGTTGAACCAGTATCCAGACTCAACAGCGAGTTTCTCCTCTGTCTGAGCCTTGCTCATACCCTTCTTGATACCATGGTTGATACATGGAGCATAAGCAATGATAAGTGATGGTCCTGGATAAGCCTCTGCCTCAGCAATAGCCTTAACACACTGATTCATGTCAGCACCCATTGAGATGTGTGCTACATAAACGTATCCGTAGCTCATAGCGATTCCAGCAAGGTCTTTCTTCTTTGTCTCTTTTCCACCTGCAGCGAACTGTGCAATAGCTCCTGTTGGTGTAGACTTAGAAGACTGTCCACCTGTATTTGAATATACCTCTGTATCGAATACCATGATGTTGATATCCTTACCAGATGCTAATACATGGTCTACTCCACCGAATCCGATATCGTATGCCCATCCGTCACCACCGAAGATCCACTGTGACTTCTTAGCAAGGTAATCCTTCTCTTTTAATACTGCCTTAGATGCATCACATCCACAAGACTCTAATGCTGCAACTAACTTCTCTGTAGCAGGTCCGTTCTCGATACCAGAAGCGAATGTATCATTCCACTCCTTGATAGCAGCCTTAACGTCCTCTTTGTCTGTGTTAGCAGCGATTCCATCTAACTCGTCTTTTAATCTGTCACGGATTGCTCTCTGAGCAAGTAACATACCATATCCGAACTCAGCAGCATCCTCGAAAAGTGAGTTAGACCAAGCTGGTCCATGTCCCTGCTTATTTGTTGTATATGGTGTAGAAGGTGATGAGTTAGCCCAGATTGATGAACATCCTGTAGCATTTGCAATGTACATTCTGTCACCGAATAACTGAGTGATTAACTTAGCGTATGGAGTCTCTCCACATCCACCACAAGCTCCTGAGAACTCAAGTAATGGCTGACGGAACTGAGAACCCTTAACAGAGTTAATCTTGAATTTCTCGATTACATCCTCTTTATCCTCAAGAGTTACAGCATAATCGAAGTACTTCTGCTCATCCTCATTTGCCTCAAAGCTAGCCATGTTAATAGCCTGTACTTTGTCTGGACATACGTTTACACAAGATCCACATCCTGTACAGTCGAATGCTGAAACAACGATTGCGAACTTGTATCCAGGTACAAGGTTGAGATCCTTCATCTGCATTCCTTCTGGAGCTGCAGCTGCCTCAGCCTCTGTCATAGCTACTGGACGGATTGCTGCATGAGGACATACATATGAACACTGGTTACACTCGATACACTTTGTAGCATCCCATACTGGAACGTCTGTTGCTACACCACGCTTCTCGTATGCAGCTGTACCTGATGGTGTCCATCCTGTCTGGTATTTCTTAACAACAGATACAGGAACTGTGTTACCCATCTGTCCGTTAACCTTCTGCTGGATGTTCTTAACGAAATCAACAACCTCAGCGTTATCTCCAACAACTTCCTTAGAGAAGTCATCATCTGTGCAGTTCTTCCAGCTCTCTGGAACATCAACCTTGATGTAAGCTGTAGCACCAGCATCGATAGCGTCGTGGTTCATCTTTACAACGTCATCACCCTTCTTAGCGTATGACTTTGTAGCAGCATCCTTCATTAACTTGATAACTTCTTCCTCTGGAATAAGCTTTGTTAATGAGAAGAAAGCTGACTGAAGAACAGTGTTGATACGGTTTCCAAGACCAATCTCTTTACCAATCTTAACACCATCAATGATGTAGAAGTTGATATTGTTCTCAGCGATGTATCTCTTAACCTGTCCTGGTAATTTCTCGTCTAACTCATCTACAGACCACTGTGTGTTGAAGAGGAATGTTCCTCCTGGAACAAGATCCTGAACCATGTTGTACTTGTAGATGTAAGCTGTACAGTGACAAGCAACGAAGTTAGCCTGTGAAATTAAGTATGTTGAACGAATTGGTGTGTGTCCAAAACGTAAGTGTGAAATTGTAACACCACCAGACTTCTTAGAGTCATAATCGAAGTAAGCCTGAGCATACATGTCTGTATGGTCACCAATGATCTTGATAGAGTTCTTGTTAGCACCTACAGTACCGTCAGCACCAAGTCCCCAGAACTTACAGTTTGTAGTTCCTTCTGGAGTTGTAACAGGATTCTCCTTAACCTCAAGTGAAAGGTTTGTAACATCATCGATAATACCGATTGTGAATCTTGGCTTCTCAATGTTGTTGTATACAGCGATAATCTGTCCAGGAGTAGTATCCTTAGATCCTAATCCGTAACGTCCGCTTGTGATTGTAACCTGATCGAACTTAGATCCCTTAAGAGCTGCAACTACGTCTAAGTATAATGGCTCACCAAGTGATCCAGGCTCTTTTGTTCTGTCTAATACAGCGATTGTCTTAACTGTATCTGGGATAGCATCGATAAGGGCTTCCTTTACGAATGGTCTGTAAAGACGAACCTTAACAACACCAACCTTCTCTCCACGAGCCATTAAGAAATCAATTGTCTCGTCGATTGTCTCACATACAGAACCCATAGCGATGATGATCTTCTCAGCATCTTCAGCTCCGTAGTAGTTGAATAATTTATAATCAGTTCCGATCTTCTCGTTTACTTTGTTCATGTACTCTGTAACGATAGCTGGAAGCTCATCATATGCAGTATTACATGACTCTCTTGACTGGAAGAAGAGGTCTGGGTTCTGAGCTGAACCTAACTCAACTGGGTGATTTGGATTTAATGCGTTCTTACGGAAAGCATCGATTGCATCCATATCTACCATCTCTTTGAGATCCTCGTAATCCCATGTCTCAATCTTCTGAATCTCGTGTGATGTACGGAATCCATCGAAGAAGTTGATGAATGGAAGACGTCCCTTGATAGCTGCCATATGAGCAACTGGAGTAAGATCCATTACTTCCTGTACTGAAGACTCACAAAGCATTGCAACACCTGTCTGACGACAAGCATATACATCTGAATGATCTCCGAAAATATTTAATGCATGAGTAGCTACACAACGTGCAGATACATTGAACACACCTGGAAGTCTCTCACCAGCAATCTTGTAAAGGTTAGGGATCATAAGTAAAAGTCCCTGAGATGCTGTGTAAGTTGTTGTTAAAGCTCCTGCTGTTAATGAACCATGTACTGTACCAGCAGCACCAGCCTCAGACTGCATTTCAGTAACCTGAACTGTCTGTCCGAAAATGTTCTTTCTACCAGCGGTAGCCCACTCATCTGTAGCCTCTGCCATTACAGATGAAGGTGTGATAGGATAGATAGCTGCAACATCAGTGAATGCATATGAAGCATGAGCTGCTGCATGGTTTCCATCCATTGTTAACATTGAACGTTTCATGATAATTCCTCCTAATGTAATCTTTAAAAGTTCAAATAAACAGACATCAATTCCCAATGTCTCTTAATTATTACTATAGGATGTCAAATATCAAAAATCAAGTTTTTTTGTTAGTACATAATCATAAATACAGCTTTTCAAATTTTACTGTGGAAATTGGCTCGTTGCAAAGATAGCCCTGACCATATTTAAAGCCACATTCTACGAGAGTCGCACACTGCTCCTCAGTCTCTATGCCCTCAAAAATAATCTCCTTTTCCGCAACAGACACTATATCTCCCATCGCCTTAAGCATGGCTACATTCTGCTGGTTAAATTCCTTGTCCAGAAAGCTCTTGTCAACCTTTACCACATCTGCTGGCAGATCGGTGAGAACAAACAGTGATGAGTAGCCTGTTCCGAAATCATCAATAGACACTCTGAAGCCCTTATCCCTGAGCTTTGTGAGACAGCTCAAAAGCCCCTCATGATTTCTGGCGATAACGCCCTCTGTTATCTCTATCTCTATGTATTTTGGTTCAATCAGATATTTGTTGGTAATAGCACTTATACGGTTGAGAAACTCCTTGCCGTCTCCGTCAAAATGCCTGCCGGAAAAATTAACAGATATTACCAGCTCCCTCTTGTGCTGCTGGCGCCACTTGGTCATAAGCTTTAAGACCTCTTCATATATATAGAAGTCAAGCTCAGTGATATAGCCAATCCGCTCCAGTACATCTATGTAGCTGTTTGGATAGTAGACATTCCCATCTGGCTTTCTCCACCTTGACAGGGCTTCTGCTCCGTATACCTCACGGGTTGAGAGGTCAAATTTGGGCTGTAGGAATACTTCAAAATCTGACCTGTACAGTGCCTCATAAAACTCCGCTATCACCTGCTGTTCCTCAACTCGTCTTGCTCTGAGCCTGTCGTCAAAGACAACGATATCCCTCTTTACAGACCTCTTTGATGCCTTCCATGCCAGATTTGCATTTTCTATGGCAGTCTCCACCTCCACCTTATCCGACTCTATGAAGTAGAGACCTGCAGAAATAGACAGCCCACTGCTTGGATACTGATGGTTCTGCATGTTTGTAAACTTCTTCTGCTGGACGCTTATGCTCTTTTTAAGCTCCTCCCTGCTGTTGCCAATGGCAAGCATGAGGTAAAAATCAGAATAGAGCCTGCTCGCCATCACATAGTAATCCTGGTCCGTAATATCCTGCGCCAGAAATTTTAAGACCTGGTCTCCCACCTGATGACCATAGTTTTCATTTATATAGCCAAAATTGTTGATATCAAAATAACACAGCGCTTTCACCTTATTCTCAGGCAGCTCTGATATTATGTTCACAAATATGGATTTAAAGGCTTCAAGTGTGTCAAGTCCTGTAAGCTGGTCCCTGTTTTGAATTCTTCTTATCTCAGTATCACTCTCCTCAAGTCTCGATCTGAGTGTCACAAAAAGTGATATGGTTCTTGACAGCTCTCCCAATACATTAAGCTCTGAGGGCTTCCACTCCTTGCCTGTACCGAATCTGAAGAAAAACAGCATGCCTGCCTTGTCCGAAGAAAACTCATACTTGCAGGCAGCCACAGATGCATTGTCTGCCAGATAGCTTGGTATAGTGCCGCCCTGTTTTTCAGCAGACTCTATCCAGCTCCTTATAGGCGGATTGTCAAGCACCACTGCCTTTCCGTAGTTTGTTATCCTATCCTCGATTCCACTCTTTTGAATCAGAATCCTGTCATAAAAGCTCACAAGCTCACTATAGTAGTTGGTCAGCATAAAATACTGGCTGCTGCTTGCATCCTCGCAGAGTGAAATCAAATCCAGTCCGTATGACTCCGCTGTCTTTTGCAGGAGCAGATTTAACGAAGCATCAATATTTCTGGCATGTGTCAGGAGATTTATGGCAAAAACAATAAAGTCTCTGTCCTTGTCCTCCAAGTTCTCACGCTCTTCATTCTTTTTCTCATTTTTTCTGATAGGTCCTAAGTTTTCGCCACGGGCAAGCCTGAATCCGTTTTTTCCAGACCTCTTTGTGCTGTACATGGCTCTGTCTGCACTGTCAAAAAGCTCTTTGTAAGTATTTCCATCCACACCAGACACTGATAGACCTATACTTGTGGTTATCTTTCTGATAACGTCTCCACCAGTATACTCCTTAGTCAGTGAACGGCAGAGATTTTTAGCCTTAAGCTCAGCCTTTTCCACAGGGACATTTCTCATGAATACGAGGAATTCATCTCCTCCTACTCTGCCCACTATGTCCTGACTTCTGAACTGTCTGCTCAGGATGGAAGCAATATCACAGATCACAGTGTCTCCGAAGGTATGTCCAAAGGTGTCATTTATACCCTTAAAATTGTCAATATCAATAAGAAAGAGTACATTTGGTCTGTCACCCGGATACTTTAGAGCCTCAGTTATCTGGCTTTCAACCTCCATCTTGTTGAGGAGCTTGGTCAGTGGGTCTCTCTTCACCCTCTCCTCGAGCAGGACATCCTTCTCCACATTATAGCTTCTGCCTATGATTCTTATTATTTTGCCATCATTTCCCCTGACGCTCTTGTAATGGGTGCGGTACCATATATATTTAGGAACCATATTGTCCTGCGCAGCATTAAATCTGGTATCTATCGTGCCAGACATCTCTTTTCCTGCTGCGGTCTTCATCGCCGTGAAAAATCTATCCTGGTCTAAGGGGTGGATTTCCTTTATCTCCTCCGAAAAAGGATAGTATGTATCCTCTGCTCCCTTTATGCCTCTCACTTCCATAAGCCGCTTAGAGCGCAGGATTTTCCACTCTGTCACGTCCAAATCAAATGGAACCTCATCCGACACTTCCTGCATCATGCTGTACTGGTTTTTCAACAGCTCTACCTGCTGCTTGAGCTGCTTTTCCTTTTGAACACTATAGTCAAAGGTCATGACGATGCAGCCCTCTGCTGTGTTTACGTCGGCACAGGACACTCTTGCCCACACAAGATCTTTTGCATGGCTTATTAATTTTACATTAATCTCTTTCTCTCTGGTATTGTCGCCGATTGAGCATTTGTGAAAGAATTCACAAAAAGAATTTCTGCAATCCTCATCAAACAAATCCAAAACATCCTGCTTTTTCAGCTCATCAGACGTAAAGCCTGCCACCTCGCAGAATTTTGCATTTGCCTCTTCAATTATCAAAGTATTGTCTAATTTGAATACAACGATTCCAAATGGAACATTGAATTCTGCTATAATATCATTCCCCATTGTTCTACCACCCTAAAAAATCTCCTAGTATTATACAATAAAACACTTGCAAATTGCAAATTATACGATAAAATATAAGACGATTGCAAATTTTAGGTATTTATTGATTTAACACATAGAAAGGTAAACTTATGATCAGTGCAAATAACATCACATTACGAATTGGAAAAAAGGCTCTGTTCGAGGATGTAAACATCAAATTTACAGAGGGTAACTGTTATGGTCTTATCGGTGCAAACGGTGCTGGAAAATCTACATTTTTAAAGATTCTCTCAGGTCAGCTTGAGCCAACAAATGGTGATATTGTCATAACACCAGGTCAGAGACTTTCATTCTTACAGCAGGATCACTTCAAATATGATGAGTTCACAGTCCTTGATACCGTTATTATGGGTAACAAGCGTCTCTACGACATCATGAAGGAAAAGGATGCTATCTATATGAAGGAGGACTTCACAGATGAGGATGGTATCCGTGCCAGTGAGCTTGAGGCTGAGTTCGCAGATATGGACGGCTGGAACGCAGAGTCTGATGCTGCCACACTCTTAAACGGACTTGGAGTTCCAACTGAGGAGCATTACACAATGATGGCAGACCTCCCAGGTGCTGTAAAGGTCAAGGTACTTCTTGCCCAGGCACTTTTCGGAAACCCTGATATCCTGCTCCTTGATGAGCCTACCAACCACCTTGATTTAGATGCTATTTCATGGCTGGAGGAGTTCCTTATCAACTTTGAAAACACTGTAATTGTTGTATCCCATGACCGTTATTTCTTAAATAAGGTATGTACAAACATTGCAGATATGGATTATGGTAAAATCCAGCTCTACGCAGGAAACTATGATTTCTGGTATGAGTCAAGCCAGCTCCTTGTCCGTCAGATGAAGGAAGCAAACAAGAAGAAAGAGGAGAAAATCAAGGAGTTACAGGACTTCATCCAGAGATTCTCAGCTAATGCTTCAAAGTCAAAGCAGGCCACCTCACGTAAGCGTGCCCTTGAAAAAATCCAGCTTGACGACATCCGTCCATCAAGCCGTAAATATCCATACATTGATTTCCGTCCAGAGCGTGAAATCGGAAATGACGTATTGTTCGTAGAGGGTATTTCAAAGACTATCGACGGTGTGAAGGTGCTTGACAATATCACATTCACAGTCAACCATGATGACAAGATTGCCTTTGTAGGTGGAAACGAGCTTGCAAAGACTACTCTCTTTAAAATTCTTGCAGGAGAGATGGAGCCAGATGAGGGTTCATACAAGTGGGGAGTTACAACAAGCCAGTCATATTTTCCAAAGGACAATACAGCAATCTTTGATACAGATGAGTTAATCGTAGACTGGCTCACACAGTATTCTGAAATCAAGGACGCAACCTATGTACGTGGTTTCCTTGGCAGAATGCTTTTTGCTGGTGAGGACGGTGTCAAGAAGATGCGTGTGCTTTCCGGAGGAGAAAAGGTGCGTGTACTGCTCTCCCGTATGATGATTATGGCAAGCAATGTGCTTATGTTTGACGAGCCAACAGACCACCTTGACATGGAATCTATCACAGCCTTAAATAACGGAATGATTAAGTTCCCAGGCGTTATACTTTTTGCCTGTCGAGATCATCAGGTTGTACAGACAACAGCTAATCGTATTATTGAGTTCCTTCCAAATGGTTCTATGATTGATAAGATTACTACTTATGACGAGTATCTGGAGAGCGATGAGATGGCTCGTAAGCGTCAGGTTTACTCTATGTCGGAGGAAGATGAGAACGACAACTAAAGTGGTGCTTCCAACTAAGCCGACGCTTCCAACTTGAGGGTTACAAAAAATCGGATGGTATATAGAGTGACAACTATATGCCATCCGATTTATTTATGTTGTGAGTTGGAAGCTGTTTTTGTTAGAAGCTTTATAAACATTCTGATAAGATGTTTTCTTATTTTTCTTCCTCATCGTATGATTTCAACACAAAAAAACGATTTATTATTCCCCATATACTTGATGTAAAAAATTGATATATACCAATTATTCCTAATATTGCAAATACAACATTAGAATATATTGCAATATAACTTTGCAAAACATTTTCACCAAGTATGTATTCTATCATAAAAAATAATAATACATTTTCAGCACTATTACACAAACAATTTTCCATGCCAATTCTCATTCGATTAAAATAGTCTTCATAGCTCGTAAAAAACTTTCCAGCTAATAAACGCAGTATTGCTGCTATAAAAACTAGAACACATAACAAAATTGCAAGACATGTAAAGAAATGAATACCTATTTTGGAACTTTCAGTAATAAAGGTTATTGCCTTTGTGCTTAACAAATTCTTAATACTATCGTTCATGTTCCACATTTTATTGCTAAGAAAACATACAATCAAAATAAGCAATAGTAATGACTTAAAATAAAATATAATCTCCTCTCTTTCTTTTTTATTCTTTTTAAATAACGAATCTAATAGATTTCCAATCAATGTTTTCATGGATTTTTCTCCTTTCAGTTCTTCTTATTTACAAAATCGAAATAGCTTGTTGACTGCACTGTGGTTGCTCCATTAAGTGTCTTTGTAGCTACTGTTTTCCATCCACTTGTTATCTTCTCAAACATCCTAAGCTCACTCAGTCCTGTCTCATTATCCTTAGAACTAAATGTAAGCAGCACATTGTTGTTTACCCATGGTGTCTCTGCCACAGGACTGCTTCCTGTCACAGTTGCATATACTGTTG
>CAVKUD010000029.1:0-21610 GCA_963659315.1 Senegalimassilia sp.
AAACGAGACGACCGAAGTCGTCTCGTAAAAAGTCTAACTTTGAGGGGTCACCTCAGTAGCCCTCTTAGTATTGTCGTTTTTACTATACTGATAATGTCGAGTCCTCTTCTTCATAATATCTATCAGCTATATATTCTGCCGATTCTGCCCACAATCCATTTTCTGTTTCCTGCAACGTCTTATATGTTTCTGACTTATAAAATTTCAATGCAGCTTCCTCAAAACTAATATGAAAATGTTGTTGCAGCAGCTTTAATACATCCCTGATTTGTACACACACATTCATGGTGATATCTTTTCCATTAAAACTATATATCATTTCTGGCATAAGAATTCCTCCTTACCAATTTTAAATACTGTAATGCTTTCTCTGTGTGAAATGACACCTGATTATTTACTTTGTTATACCGCAATCTTTCTACGGCTTCAGATGCCGTTAAAATATTAGCTATATATAACTGAACAGTTTCCATTGTATTATCGTCTGCTACTGGTCCAATTACTACATCATAACTATGCTGTAATCCACCTTTACTTCTATTTTCTTTGATAAATTCCAACCATTCTTCGCTCAAGGCATCAAATCTTTTCACCTTTAACACAGAATTTTCTTCAAACAAGTATTCGTAAACAAAATACTTTTCCCTTTTTTCTCTTAACGAAAGTCTATATCCCCATTCTTTCGACTGTGATTGTAAAATCGTAGTATAGAAACCTTTTCCAAAATCTCTTCTATTGTAGGACTTATTAAGGTCTATATTTTCAAACTCATAGCAGCTTCCATGATAAACTACTAATTCCTTTGAGCCTTCGGTAATAACTTTTTCCACGTACTCTAATACTTCTTCAAAACTTATTTGATGAAGGTATTCATGCTGAATCATCATTTTCTCAAAAACTTGATTTTCATGAAATAATTCTACCACATCATTTCCTGAAACATGATATTTTCTGGCATATGCTTCCATTGCCTGAACAGATAACATTTCACAATCTGTCTGCACACTCATTCCTTTATTACTCCTATTTTTATAAGAATATTCTGTCTTCTATATACATTCATTATAAGCATATTATTAATAAATACGCAACGAGATTTTCGTTGCCCCTCGCAACGCAAAAAAGTGGTACTCCCGTACCACTTTTCCACCTTATCCACATTTCACTGTGGAAAACTTACACTATTTTGTTAATTGTGCAAGAACTTCCTCTTCTGTCACGCATTTCATGACTCTGTCTGCAAGTTCTCTACACTCATTAATATCACATTCTGATATAGTCTTTCTAGTCCTTAAAACACTTGTGGCGCTGACTGAAAATTCATCCAGCCCGAATGCCAGCAAGAGTGGTATCAGTTTCTCATCTGCTGCTGCCTCTCCGCACATGCCCACCATGATACCTTCCTTTTTACCGCACTCTATGATTCGCTTGATTGCACGGAGCACTGCTGGATTGTAGGCTGAATATAAGTATGCCACCTTGGCATTTCCTCTATCCACAGCCATTGTATATCCTGTCAGGTCATTTGTACCTATTGAGAAGAAGGCTGCCTCCTTTGCAAGTGCATCTGCCATGAGACAGGCTGCTGGTGTCTCCATCATCACACCTACCTCCAGGTCTCTGTTGTATGCCACTCCTGCTGCATCATATTCCTTCATGATGTCAGCTATCATAGCCTTAACCTGGCGCAGCTCATCAACTCCTGTCACAAGAGGTACCATCACCTTGATTTTACCGAAGGCGCTGGCTCTGACCAGGGCCTTGAGCTGGGTCTCATATATGTCCTTTCTCTGCAGGCAGAATCTGATTGCCCTGAATCCAAGGAAAGGATTGTCCTCTTTCTCAAGTCCCAGATAAGGGATTTCCTTGTCTCCTCCAATATCCAGAGTCCTTATAATAACAGGTTTGCCTGCCAGAGTCTCCGCTACAGACTTGTAGGCCTCAAACTGCTCCTCCTCTGTAGGAAGGCTGTCCCTATCCATAAAGAGGAACTCTGTACGGAAAAGTCCTATTCCTTCTCCGTCACACTCTACTACCTTTTTAGCATCCTCTGGCTTTCCGATATTGCATACCAGTTCAACCTTAGTGCCATCCTTTGATACTGTTGGTTTTCCTGTGTACTTCTTTAAAAGCTCTTTTTCTTTCTTGTATTCCTCAAGCTTTTTCTCATATTCTGATACAGTAGCTTCATCCGGGTTTACGATTGCCTCGCCTCTTGTACCATCAAGCACTACCATATCTCCATTTTTTACCTGAGAGCATATTCCCTCAATACTAAGTACTGCCGGGATTTCCATTGCTCTGGCAAGTATTGCGGAATGGGATGTCCTGCCACCCACTTCTGTGAGCACACCCGCAATATTCTCAGGGACAATTCCTGCTGTCATAGATGGAGTCAAATCCTTTGCAACCAGCACTGTTCCTGCTGGAACTGCTGATATATCAAGCTCCTCTATGCCAAGCAGAATCTTGACTATACGGGTCTTGATGTCTCTGAAATCAGTAGCTCTCTGCTGTAAAAGCTCGTCTGGTATCTGGGCAAAAAGTGCTGCTGTCTGCTCAAGCACCTGATCCAAAGCCTTTTCAGCTGTTACCTTTTCACTTCTGATTAGTGCAACTATCTGCTCCTCAATTGTCGGGTCACGAAGCAGCATAATGTGACCACGGAGAATATCCGCATCCTTTGCTCCAACTGTGGCTTCCATTCTGTCTGCCATCTCTGTTGTGATGTTTACAAATTTCTCGATTGCAGACTGGACTCTCTGTATCTCAGCATCTGTATCTGTGATTGTCTTATCCTCAATCACAACCTCATGCTCTTCTATTATGACAACCCTGCCTATTCCAATTCCTTCTGAACCTGCTATACCCTTAAACATTGCGAACACCCTTTCCTCTTTTAAACTTTAATTAATCACCAAAGTTCTGAGCCTCAAGCTCTTCCATTTTTGCAAGTGCAGCTTCCTCGTCTGGTCCGTCACACTCAAATGTAATTTCAGCATCCTTCTTGATGCAGGCTGCGATGATGTTTACAAGACTCTTTGCGTTGATTCTCTTGTCACCCATAACGATTGTTACATCTGCGTCAAATTTACCAGCCTCTCTTGCGATTGCTCCTGCTGGTCTCATGTGAAGTCCTTCCTCTGCTTTGATTACCATTGTTTTGCTTACCATAATAATTACCTCCTGAAATAGTATTAACGTTATTTGATGATTTAATTTTACTTTGTGCAAAAAATTTTTTCAATCCACCTCAAAACGCAAAATTGCACTAGACATGGTGCAATTAATTACTAATACATCATATCCAGTGCAGTTTGGCTTTTAGAACCCCCTCCAGCTCTTTGCTTCCATGAGTTCCTCTTATGGCACTAAGCGATTCCTCCTCGCTCAGCACTCTGGTAAAGTCTCTGAAAAAGGCTTTTGTAGTTGTCATATTTTCAAAATTAAGGGCTAAGAGAAATATTACATCCACCTTCATATTGCCCCAGTTTAGCGGCTCTGCCAGCTTGACCACGCATATCTGTGGTCTGATTACATTTTCTGCCTTGCCATGTGGGATGGCAAGACCGCTTCCGATTGCTGTGGACTCCACATTCTCTCTTTCAAGCACATCCTTTAAAAATGCCTTTGTTACATATCCTCCATCTATAAGCCGTCCGCAGGCCTCCTTTAAAAGCTCCTTCTTGCTTATTTTTTTCTCTATAAAAATAATATTGTCTGCCCCTATGAGCTTGCCAAACTCATTTTTGTCAATGCCATAGTCAGACCGAAGCTCTGTACATTTATCTCGTATGAGCTTCTCATCCTTGGGGCTTATTATAGGGGATATCTGTACTATCCTGTCATCATTTATCTGCCCCGGTATCATAGACAGGACTATATCATATTCGTACTCGTCCAGCCTGTTCATCTTCTCAGAGGACAGAATAGCCACTATATCTATATTGGGAATCCTGTTCTCAATCTTTGCCGCCACTATATTTGCCGCCGCAATGCCAGCAGTTCCTATAAGGATTGCCCTTATGCTCTGTGGTGTCCTGTGGAGCGCTCCTCCCACCAGCAGGGCTATAAAGGCTATCTCATGGTCTGATGGCATATTCCCTGTGTACCTCTCGTATATAGGAGAGAGGGTGAAACAGGTGGCAAATATGCCTGAGTACATCTCCGTAATGTCCTGCAGGAATGGATTTGTAACCTCTATACCGTACCTCGTCCTGGTCAGGGATGATGGCACAAAGCTCTCTATGCTGGTCTTGAGCAGCTCATTTTCTACCAGATTCATGCCCATGATCTGGGACAGATACTGGAGCATGTCATTTGCAAAAGCCACTGATACAGCATCCTCTTTGCTGTCCTCCCCTCCCTCCTGCAGGGTGGCTGATTGCAGCAAAATCTGTATGTAGTCAGACTCTCCTTGAGCTAATTTACTTTCTGTCAGCCTGCTAATCTGTGCAGTCATATCTGTTGAAATAGCCTTTATGATGTCATACTTATTCAATGTCATGTCTGGCTGGGCTTCCACAGGGCTGCCCAGCACATGCCCATTCTTTATCCGATACAGCTGTATAGTAATATACTCCGATAACATCTGCACCGAATAGTCCGTATATAATATATGATACTTTTCCTCTATGGAATGTATGATATCTATTGCATCTCCATAATTTTTTCTGGAGAAATTATTAGCCCAGAGCCTGCTCTCCTCCCTTGATATCCTGTGGTCATAAAAGGTCTCCACCTCTTTATTCTCCACTGCAAAACGGCACATATGGCGCAGGGCTTTTCTGATGGAAAACTCATCCCCTGATATGGAGATACCATGTCCTGCCGTCTTGGTCACAGATATTTTAAAGGCATCAAGCTCCGATTCCAGAAGCCTTATGTCCTCATTTATCACGTTCTTGCTGACAGACAGCTCCTCCGAAAAAAGTGATACAGTATAGGTGTCCCAGCCGCTCAGCAGGATATAAGCAATATAGTTTATGCGCTGCTGCCTGGACATGGAGATAGCCTTGTTGTCAACCAGATTCTGTAAATCCCCTATCTGCTCATCTGTAAAGTCCGCTTCAAATCCTATGCCGGGCTTTCTGTTCAGAATCAGCCCCTGCTTGGCGCAGAAGTCAGACACCTCCTTGATATAGGTCTTGACGCTTCTCTCTGATACACCAAGACTTGTAGCCAAAGCTCTTGCTGTTATTGGCTTGCGGTTATTTTCTATTAATTTTTCAACAATAGCCAGACCTCTCTCCGACAGCACGAGCCTTCCCCCTCTCTTTGTTATACTGACAGCTCACTGTATGTTTTTCCTACACATACTGTAAGAGTTCTTCTGGTTTATCAATCAGACAGCCTGCTCCGTTTTCTATCAGAAAATCCCTGTCCCTGAAGCCCCATGTCACAGATATACATGGTATGCCCGCATTTTTGGCTGTCTGTATATCCACGTCAGAATCTCCCACATATACACACTCATCTGCTGTAACGCCAAGCTCTCTCATAGCCTTTAAGGCTGTGTCTGGTGCTGGCTTTCTTGCCACATTTTCCATCTCACCTATAGCCGCAGAGGTGTAGGCACTGAAATACTGGTCGTTTAGCTCCTTAACCGCAAAATCAATCTTGTTTGACACTATTGCCATCTTTATTCCACGGCTCTTAAGCTCCTCCATCAGAGGGATGATACCCTGGTAAGCACCTGTATTTTCTGTGCAGTGGTCTCCATAGTATTCCTTGAACACATCAAAGGTTTCCTCAAATCTCGGATTGTCCTCTCCATCAGGCACCGCACGAATCATCAGAAGTCTCACGCCATTTCCTACAAAGCGTCTGACCTCATCAAGTGTCCTCTCCGGCATACCCATGGTTCTAAGAGCATAGTTTACTGCATTTTTTAAATCCACAAGTGTGTCTAAAAGCGTGCCATCCAGGTCAAAAATCACTGCCTTCACAGTTTTTTTCTCTGTCACCTTCTCAAATGCGTTGTCAAATTCTTCTTTACTTATGATATTTACTTTTCCTTCGCTGCTCACAATCATATCTCCTTTGTTTCCAGATATATATACCGCATCATCCTTATCGGCAAAGAGCTTGACCTTGTTTTCAACCTCCGCCGCCATCACATGATGGGCATGCTTAGGTACACATACCTTCATATGGTCTGATAAATCAATAGATTTTCCTGTTGAGTTAACCCTCACAATCACATGCTCTCTCAGATCCCTGTTCTCATATTTACAGTCAGGGTAGCTTGTGAAATTCTCCTCAAAAGCCCTGCGGGAACATTCCTCTATCTCCCAGCCTCCATACACCACAAGAACCGAATCCTCATCCACCATTACATCCATATCCCGATTCTCGTCTATGGTTCTGATTTTAATTATTTCTCCCGGATTTGCAAGCTCTAATGCAGGTATATAGCCTATTGAGGCAAGCCTTGATGCGTATCCTGTCATATTGAGCTTCTCAAGAATCTTGTCCTTGCCATATATGATTGTAGTGTCCTTAAAATATTCCAAGGCTCTCCGCTCTATTATAGTCTTGATTGCAGAGTCAGATGGTCTCTCATATCTGCCATCATCACTTATAACCATTCTCGGCTGTATATTGTTTTCTGCGCAGAACTCTTCATATATAGGTGTCAGTCTCTCAACACTGATAAAGCCTCCCGCTTTTCTCAGATGTCCTCCGCCAGAGCCTATGCCATCACAGATTTTCTCTGCCATCTCACTGGCTTTTACCTCCCTGACACAGCTTCGCACTGACAGCTTCACACCATTTTGCAGGACACAGAATACCACCACTATGTCTATGGCATCCACCTCCAGAACCAGATCACTTATTATTCCAAGCACATTTGGGTCACATGGTCCTGCTTTTACTATGGCAAACCTCTGCTCTTCTATATAGTCACTCTTTAGGAGGGCTGTTCCTGCTACCTCAAGCTCCTCCAGAGACATATTGCAGTTTTTAAATCTGGCTATTACAGCGTCATCAAATAGCACATTGTCCCTAAGCTCCTTGTCAAGAGGCTGGGATATTTCGGACAGGCTGCCTGTATCTGTATACAAGCCATAGTAGAGGGCTGTAGACAGCTTCCTGTCAGCTGCCAGGTCATAGCCCTCATCTATCAGCATGCTCCATACCAGGGTAGAGCATGAGCCCAGCTTTTCCCTGATTATAGACAGCTCTGGCAGTTTACCAGACTGAATATGATGGTCTATCACAGCTACATTTTCCGCTTCAAATTTTGTGACGTTTCCAGCTCCATACTGGCAGTCCACCGTCACAAGCATTTCTGGCTTTGCAAGGCTGTCCACATGCTCCACAGGTATCTGAAGCTCCTTTATCATGAGCACCAGATTGCTTTTTCTGATAATGGTCCGCCCACCATATATAAGCCTTGCTTTCCTGCCATGGCTCTCGAGATAGCTTAACACAGCAAAGCCACTGGCTAAGGCATCTGCGTCCGGGTTGTCATGGCACTGGATTACTATGTCGTTATAATTGAGTAAATTTCTTAATTTCATTATTTTATCCTATAGATTCTCTTACTTTCCAAGCTGTCCGTTGTACTGCTTACAATTTGGGATATGGGAAAAAGACTGTGCTTCTGTCCTTCTTGTCAAACATATCGTTGTATTGCAGTATCTGATATTTATCTATCCACTCCGCCTCTTCGCCTGTAGCTTCATCCAGGTGAACAAAGCCTCCTGCGCTCTTTGAGTAGTAGCCTCTTGAGTTAATGGCAGGTATTTCCTCCTGCAGGTCTGTCAGAAACTGATTGTATGGCGGCAGGCTCAGGCCTGCTCTCTCAAGTGTCATGGTCGAGAGGAAGTTTAAGCTTGTGATATCCACCGTCTCCTCTGCTGTATCATAATTTGTCCAGATGAAGAAAGGCACAGTGTAGAGATTTTCCAGCTCATCCTCGGTTAGTCCTGACAAACCTTTTCCATTGAGCAGCTCTATAAACTTGGAATTAAGTCCCGGCTGGTGGTCTCCGAAAAATACGATTTCAACCGGCTCATCCACACTCTCAAAGTATGTTATCAGATTCTTAAGTGCCTTATCACTCTCATGTAAGAGGGACAGGTACTGGTTTCCATCTGTGTAGGAATAGCCTATCTTGTAGATTTCCTCGTTAAAATTATCATAGCTCTCCGCATAGCCGCCATGATTCTGCATGGTCACACCAAATATGAATAAGTCCTCATCTGCGGATTTTGACTCATACCGGTCTATAATCTTGTCAAATAACTCCTGGTCTGTTATATAATCCCTGAGAATATTAGTCTGGTCAAAATCATCTATAAAGTGCATCTCGTCAAAGCCCATGGTCGGATAAATTTTGTTCCTGCTCCAGCCTGTCTCATAATATGGATGCATTGCCACACATGTATATCCGTCATTTGACAGGGTAGATACAAGTGATGATGGATTGTCATCTATATACTGCTGATAGACCACCGAGCCATCTGGCAGAAATGCCATGGAATTTCCTGTGAGATATTCCCACTCAGAGTTTGGGGTCTTGGCTCCATAGACAGATGAGAGGGCATGACCCTTTATGGTATTTTCTGTCAGCGAATCAAAAAATGGAGTGACTGTGGCATTGGTTGTAAAGTTTCCCACCACCGACAAATCCGCATAGGACTCGCTCATAATTGTGATAATTGTAGGCTTTTTACCATTGCTGTTACTGGCTTCCACACTGTCTGACTGATTACCATACTGGCTCTCAAGCTCATCCACCAGATCCAGACTGTAGCCCTCAGGCTCACTCACAAAACTGTCCCTCACCCCAAGAGCAAAGTTTAACAGATAACCATTTCTATATGTGCCCTTCATCTCCCAGGTCTCTGTGATTGTATCTACGCAGTTTACTGCCACAATTACTGTACATGCTGCTGCCGAGAGCACTGTGATTATCCTCATCTGCCAGAAGACCTTAAACTCAGGCTTAAGCTTTCTGACCAGTGCCACAAAGAGGATGGAAACAAGTATTACATAGCACGCCTTATCGTTAAGTGAAAACTTATACTTGCTGGCTACACTAAGTCCGGTTCCTGCTGACCGCAAATCCGCAAAGGTAATCTCATTCCCCCTGAATTCGTACACAAAATAATCTATAAATCCAAAGGACAGAAGGCTTATATGGGATATAATGCAGGTAAGTCCTGGCTTTTTGGCAAAGGTCTGCACCAGAAAATAAAAAGCCAGCGCTATAAGGTAATTGTAAAACCACTTCTCATCTGTAGTCTTTACAAAATCCTCTGCGTCCAGCAGCACATACTGGATAGAATAGACCGTAAGCGCCGCTCCTCCTGCAAACATTATAAGCGCCCATACCCATGGGATTTTTTCCTTTAACTCTATATCCAGAGATTTTATCAGATAATATAAGGCTGCAAAGCCTAAAAGAATCCACCAGTTATACTTTACTAATATCCATAACACTGCCGCCAGACCGACATAAATCAAAAAATTAATATTATTCTTTGCATTATATTTTAATGAAATTTTCATTGTTTTTACGCCTCACTCAGAATATATCTTACAACAAAAAAAACTACATGTATACTGGGAAATGTTATATACTAAATATAACCAATACAAAGGAGGACTAATCATGCCAGGATTTACTACTCACTATCTATTTGGAATAGACGCATACAAAAAAATCAAAGACAAAAAGATAAAAAAGAACCTGTACCATAACCACAGTGCCTTTGCCCTGGGGCTGCAGGGACCAGATGTATTTTTCTACTATCTGCCATCCTACCTCCTCCACAAGGAGAATCTGGGAGCACTTGCCCACGACACGGACACAGGGGCATTTTTTGCATACCTTTTAGAGAGCAGGAAGCAGTTTATTGGAAAACCAAGACAGCTTGCAATAGCTGACGCATATATAACAGGCTTTATGGGGCACTATACTCTGGACTGCACTGTCCACCCATATGTCTACGCTTTCACAGCCTATGACCCAGAGCATCCAAAAAAAAATACAGAGTACTTCGGACAGCATGCCTATTTTGAGACAGAGCTGGACTGTGAGCTGTTAGCCTACAAAAAGGGCTTGTCTCCATCCCGCTTCCACCAGAACTCAACCATCGCCCTGTCCAGAAAGCAGCGCAGGGTCATAAGCCAGATGCTATGCTATGCCTACAACAACACCTATCCGGGAATCACTGCCACAAAGAGACAGATAGCAAGCGCTACACGCTGGATGCAGCTTGGAACCCGTGCGGTCAATGACCCATCCGGTCAGAAAAAGGTCATGGTTCGTTTTATCGAGGGACTGGCTCTGGGCAGACCATTTATCTCTGCCATGCTGCCAAGTGACAGGTACCAGTTCGTACCAGATGCAATGAATTTTGCCCATAAAAAATGGATTCACCCTTGGACTAAAGAGTCCTCAGACGAATCCTTTATAAATCTCTATCAAAAGGCTTTAGACCTGTATTCTGAGCGTATCGACAGCTTCTATAAGCTTATAAGAAGCAAAAATACAGGTACCCATGATGAACGTGATTTCCTTAATTCTTACGGAAACCGCTCCTTCTTAAGTGGTCTGCCCCTCAGATAAAAACCAGGCTAGTCCTGTTTTTTCCATCTGCCAGACTTTATATATAAGCCCAGAAGTATAACGCTTATAAATGAGCTGGCAGGTGAGGCACAGCCTATAATAAATAAGTTTGCATTTGGCAGCTTTGACAAAATCCATGTCAGCGGCACCCTGACTAAAAATGTGGTTATCAGGTTCTGTGCCATATTGTAGGTTGTCTTTCCACAACCATTGAGCATACCTGCGAGACAGAAGGTAATGCTGGTAAAGACCGCATCTATACTGTAGGCTCTCATGTACTGACCTGCCAGCTCTATAACTGCTGCATCATCTGTGAATATGGATGGAAACAGCCATGGCATAATCTGGCATATAGCAAGGAATACCAGTCCAATGGAAAGGCATACCACCATAGCATAGCGCACTGACTTTTTCGCCCTGTCGTACTGCTTTGCCCCGAAATTCTGTGCCACAACCACAGATACCGATGATGTAAAGGCATTCTGTGGTATAAAGGCAAACTCCACAATCTTATCTCCTATTCCCATGGCAGCACTCGCTGTCAGTCCCATAGAATTAATAATTGCAGTGATAAACATAAAGCTTATATTGACAAGTATACTCTGAATACCAATAGGTATACCCACCTTTAAAATAGAGGCTGTGGTCTCTCCGTGAAATCTGATGTCCTTTGCTGAAAATGGGAATACCATTCCACGCCTTGCAATAAATATAAGGCTGTATATAAAGCTGACACCCTGGGCACATACTGTAGATATGGCTACACCCATGGCTCCCATGCCAAGCCGTCCTGTGAGGAGGTAGTCACCACATATATTTACGATACAGGCAACTCCCACAAATATAAGCGGGCTTTTGCTGTCACCCATGGCACGCAGCAGGGCACACACTATGTTATAGCCTATAATAAGCGGAATACCGCAGCTGCATATCTTCATGTAGGCTATCGCCTGCTCCATGGCTTCATCCGGTACGTTTAAAAGTCCCAGAAGCTGTGGCGAAAATACAAAGGCTACAAAGGTCAGGATTAGTCCAACCACTGCAAAATCAATAATGACATTGCCTACGATTTTAGCAGCCCTCTTCTCATCCTTTGCACCTATGCACTGGCCTACCAGTACTGTTCCACCACTGGATAAACCTATGGCAAAATATGTAAATACAGCTAAGAGCTGGGCACCGCTTGATACTGCTGAGAGTCCCGCTGTGCTTCCAAAATTACCTATAATAAGTGTGTCTACTATTCCATACAGGTTCTGCAGCAAAATAGCAAACAGAAATGGCACTGTAAACCTTAACAGGTTGCTTAAAATCGGTCCCTCTGTGAGCACCATTTCTCTTTTTGTATTAGTTTTCATTATGTTTCTCCGACCTTCTTATGACTAATCTAAAAGCCAATATTCCAGATATAATTCCTGAATCTGCGAATCAATTTCTTCTTCGACATCGTGCGCTGCAATCCGATATCTTGTATACCGATTCAAAAGCCAGTGCATAAGCTCCAGACCATTATTATCTACATTGATAAGCCTTACTTCATCATCACCCTGTTTTTCGCACTGCTCTATCATAGCCTTGGCTTCTTCGTTGTTTTTAGCCCAGTCGTCATATTTTTCCTCTGGCGGCGGTGTATTTGCATCTATCCATATTCTCATATTATATTCCCTCTCCCTTTCTTATCTGATTTTTCTATTTATCCTCGTTGTCCTGATTATCATCAGCTTCCTCCAGCTCCATATAGGCTCTGGCTATCTTCTGATAATCTACCTGATTTTTAATCTTTTCCACCGTGAAATCATCATCTGTGATTTTTGCCCTGTATATATAAAGCCCATCCTCATTGATTGTGTCGTCCTCAATCAATGCGCCTACTACATAGTGCTTGTTTTCAAAATCAAATTCATCTACCACAGCAAGTTCAACCTCTTCGCCCTCCTTGTTTGTGGTTTTAAAGGTTGCGTATTCCTTGAAATCTTCCATTTTGTCACCTCCATATTTATTAATTGTGCTGTATATCCAGCTTTTAAGCCTCTGTGCCCAGATTTTCTGTACTTGGAACCTCTGTGCCTGGAGTCTCTGTCGCTGGCTGTGCAGGTTCACATGTATAGATTACGTTTACTACCACATCATCAGATATGTTTCCGCTGTCGTCCTTTGCATGTATCCTTACACTATAGCTTCCTGCTGACTTATTCTGTATTGCAGTGCTTAAGGCTGCATAATCAGACTCATCCACCACTGCCTCGGCAGAGTAATTGCCGTCTGATACTGTCACCTGATTCTTTAACATAGCTTCAAGCTGGGAAGCGTCAAAGCTGCCATCTGTGAGATAGAGGTCTCCATTTGATGTAATTGTTGGTTTTGTTGTATCTACAACAGTGTATTCTGTTCTGGCTGTAGATGTATTGCCCACGGAATCTGTGGCGCTGTAATCTATCACATAGGTTCCAGGCACATCTGTATTTACTCCGCCTGTTGCAGAGACTCCAACTGCATCACCAGATACGTCTGTAGCAGTCACTCCTGCCATAATGTCCACTGCGCTGCCTCTCTCAACTGTCACATTACCAGGGCAGGTTATTACTGGCCCTGTTGTCCTCCATGGGTTCGCTGCATCTGGGTCTGTCGGATCCCAGCCCTTACATGGGCTGTTCAAATCAATTCTAACAGCAGAAGGCTTGCCAAGTGGTCCCGGGTCTGGGCTGTCGTATATCTCAACTGTAGTTCCTGAAGGGCAGTTGTCTACAAGCCATTTTGCATCCCGCACTGCCAGTCTGACACAGCCTAAAGAGGCAAAATCGCCAAGCTTATTGTATTCCTCTGACTCCAAATCTCCCTTGTTGGTAGTGTGGTATGGTACTGAGTGGAACATTATGGCTCCATGGATTCTGTAGGCATACTGACCATATACATTGCCATAGAGTGCTCTCCACTCGTATTTTGTGGAGGTCTTAAAGGTTCCAACTGGTGTGCCATCATTTAATCCGCAGGAGCAGACCATTGCCTTGACAGGTACTGTGTAATTGCCATCTGCATCCTGTGCGTAAATTGTCACTGTGTTCATAAGGCGGTTTACCCTGATAAGATATGGTTTTGAGTTATCCACCTTTACCTCTGGCTCCTTGTACTCCACATTCTCATCTGAGTCATCCAGTGCCAGTTCTTCCTCGTAGTATTCCTCCTCAGAAATCTCCGTCTCTACCTCTGTGCTTTCTGCTTCCACATCCACTTTTTCTGTGGCTTCACTCTCCACTGCCTTGACCTCAAGCTCTGTGGTCTGCGCTGCTGTCGGCACAGCCTTATTGTTTTTCCTGTTTATGACTGCTGCTGACACAGCCACGGTAACTGAGATTACAGCAATTAATGCAACAGCGACTATAAGACAGATTTTCTTATGTTTTTTGATAAAATTCATTTTCTTCTCCTAAATTTAATTTTTATACATAGTGCTATTTTACTATTTTAATGGTATACTAACTTTAATTTATACCACAAAAACATACCTGTTATCAATAGATGACGGGCAGATAGGAGGATTTATGTACGAATTTACAAATGACTGCTTACTGAACATTGACACTATAGATGATGAGCACAGACACCTGTTTAAGCTCATAAACGATGCTTTTGCCCTGATTGAAGAGACTGATGATGTGACACCTGTTGCCAAAAATCTCATATCTTCATTGAAGGATTATGCTAATACCCACTTTGCCCACGAGGAAGCCTATATGGAGAGTATCAATGACCCTGAGCTGCCTCTTCAGAAAAAAGAGCATGCTGCATTTGCTGCCAAAATCGATGGCTTCAAGCTGGATGATTCTTCTCCAAAGGCTGCCAAAAAGTCCTTAAACGAGCTGCTCACATATCTGGTGCGCTGGCTGTATCACCATATATTATCAAGCGATTTGCTGATTGGCAAAATGCTTCCTATTGAGGATAAGTCTGAAAATGTCTTTGAGTTCACTGACAAGTACAAGACTGGCATTGCCCTGGTGGATGATGAGCACCGCAGGCTTTTTGAAATCATAAGTGATACAAATGATTTAATACATGACCGTTTTATCCATGACAAGTATGATGAAATTATGCGCCTGCTCTCTGAGCTTAGGGAGTATACCCAGGTTCACTTCCATGATGAGGAGGAGCTTATGGAGCGCATTGGCTATCCTGGACTTGAAGCCCAGATGCAGGCTCATTCTGCTTTTGTGGAGCGTCTTGTGGGTATTAATTTGTCGGAGCTTGATGAGATGGATGATAACCAGCAGGAGTATCTGCTGGATTTGATTCAGTTTTTGCTGAGCTGGCTGTCTAATCATATTTTGGGGGCAGATAAGAAGATTGGGGAGTTTATGCGGGAGCACAATATAAGAGAGTAGATTGCGTGACATTTAAAGATTCGCAAACCTCCCACTTGAGGGGTGTGTGAAGACCTGAGGGCGTACAGTGTATTTTCCAGAAAAAATATGAAGTCAACCGTGGGAACGTATCGTGGATAGGGTGTATAAATTTGGTTGGTTACATCCGTTTCCTGCTCTATGGAAACCCACGGCAGTTCATATTTTGTTCTGAAAAACAACTGTACGCCCTCCGGTCAACGCCACTTTTGGGTGGGAGGTTTGGGTTATCGTATTATAGCTTGTCTGCTTCTTCTGCTTGATTATGTGTGCTGGGTGTGCTCGCATCGCTGGGGCTCGCTCGCTTACTGGATTTGTTAATTAATATCTTGGAAATTCATGCCCGCATTTCGGGCAGTACTCAAAATCTTCTGTGGTTTCATAGCCGCAGTTACTGCATCGCTTATAGCTGTTGCTATAGCCGTTGTTATAGCCGCCTCTGTTTAATTTTGTCAGATGCTCTGGCTGTATCTCAATTTCCTCGCCTCGGGCTATTCTCTTGCCTATCTCTGGGTCTAGCTCATAGGTTGTGTTACAGCAGCTTGTCTGCACATAGTATCTCTTATTCCATTTGAAGCAGGGGATGAAGAAGAGGGACAGTACCATATAGGTCATAAAGACCTGGTATCTGCCATACCTGCCACATTCGCTGCATATTATCTGCTGATTGAAGTCCAGGTCTTTTCTTCCATCAGTTATTCCCATCATAAAAAACATTATTTATGCTCCTCCAGCCAGCGCATTGCTGTGTAGGCATATACTGCGCATCCACTTGTCAGTGCTTCCTCGTCAAATTTAACCATCGGGTGATGCTGTGGGTAGCGGTAGCCTTTTTCTGGCTGTCCTGCTGCAAGGGCGAGCATTATTGATGGCACCTCATGGCTTACATAGGCAAAATCCTCTGAGCCTGCTGATTTTGACGACTGCTTGCCTGTACTCATGGCTGCAAGCTGGGCTACTGAAAATGTCCTCTGGGCTCCTAAGAGCTCTTTTACATATTTTTCTGCATTTACTGACAGGTCTTTATCGTTTACAAGGGTAGGGCAGCCGCTTCCGAATGTGACCTCTGCCTCTGCCCTGAAGCTTTTAGCTATTCCCTCTGCTATTTCTGTCATCCGCTCCTTGATAAAGGCTCTGGTCTCCTCATCAAAGGTACGGATGCTGCCTCCCATGTTTACTGTGTCTGGTATAACATTTGCAGCTACTCCCGCATTCATTGTTCCGATTGTGAGCACTGCCTGGTCTGACATGGCAAGCTCTCTGGCATTTATCTCCTGCAGTGCGATGAGGATATGGGCAGCTGCGTTTAATGGGTCTACTCCTGTATTTGGCATAGAGCCATGACAGCCCTTGCCCTGTACCTTTATGTCAAAATAATCCGCTGCCGGTGCGCTTACTCCTGGCGCTGATACGATTACTGTGCCTGCCTCAAATGGCATGCCAGCCATAACATGTATCATAAGTGCTGCATCCACATCTGGATTTTTGAGTACTCCTGCTTCTATCATGTCATGGGAGCCTTCAAATATTTCCTCTGCGGGCTGGAACATAAGTTTTATGGTTCCCTGAATTTCATCCTCATGCTGCTTTAAAATTCTCGCTGCTCCCAAAAGCATAGAGGTGTGCATATCATGTCCGCAGGCATGCATACGTCCGCTGTCTGATGCAAAATCAACATCTGCCTCTTCCCTGATTGGAAGTGCATCCATATCTCCCCTGATAAGGAATACCTTTCCAGGTTTTTTGCCGCCTGCATTTACTACAAGCCCTGCTTTTCCACACTCTATCGGCTCATAGCCCATACTTATCAACTCTTTTTTGACATATGCCTTTGTCTCTGTCAGATCAAAGCCTGTCTCTGGATGGGTGTGGAGATAGCGTCTGTCTGCTATGATTGTATCCTTTAACTGCATAGCCTCTTCTTTTATTTTCTCTGCGTTCATTTTGTTTACCTCCTGATATAAACAAAAAGAACAGTCCCGTATTTCTACACGAACCATTCCCTTTGCGATCATTATTATATTATTGAAATTTTAGTAAATTACTATGGCATGGGAAGTTCCTTCAACTACTTCCCAGATTATAACATCAAATCCTGATGTTGTCGATTGCTATGCACTGACTGTCATATCATAGATACTCCTGCCAGTACCATATACTTTGATATATATCTCCTTGCAATGCCTGAGCTTGCAAAACAGACACATCGCCTCCTGTTCATTATGGTATACCTTCCATTCCCCACATGCTATGCAGTCCTGACCTTTTTTCTCGATAAAGGATTTCACGTCAGGGAGGGGATAGCCTAAAAAGACTCCTATTTCGTGTGGGAAACATTCCTGAGAGTTAATTCTTTCCTTAAGCCTCTCCACACATTCTGTAATATTCATGCTATTTTCATAGCCATATCCTGTCAGAAAATCCTGCACGTCAGCCCTCTCAAGCTCCTTTGTGAGCAGCGATTTCCTGTACACATAGATTAAGTAAAAGTCATCAACATTTTTAAACAGCTCGATGTATATACCCTTGCTGTTCATCCTGCGATTCAGTTTGTCTATCGACTCCCTGCACTCCTCTGGATTTTTAAATGAGTAGTTATATAAATTTGCAACCTTTATGCCCGCAAGGGTTGGGGCTGCATTTCTGATTAAGCTTTCCTCAAAACCCATAGGCTTACAGCTCAGCAAGAGCTTTTCCAAGAGCCTTACAGCTTGCGATTGCATCATCATCTGGAGCTTCCTGAGCGATTACACCTTCGCCTCCTATAACTGTAGCACCTGCTCCTGTCATTCTGTCAACCCAGTCTCTCATCCACTGGCCATCGCCCCAGCCATATGAACCAAATAAAGCAAGCTTTTTGCCTGATACAAAAGACTCAACCTCTTCTACGAAAGGCTCCATCTCACTCTCCTCAAGAACTTCAGCACCCATGGCTGGGCAGCCCATTGCAAATCCTGGTAAATCCTTTATATCATTAATGTTAACCTCTGATGGTGAGAGGAAAACTACCTCTTTGCCAGCTTCCTTGGCTCCATCGCCTACAGCGTTTGCCATAGCTCCTGTATTTCCACTCTGTGTCCAAAAAATTACATAAATCTTATCCATGATTTTCCCTCCATTCTCCGTTAGTTGCAACTAACTTCAAATATAGGTTAGTCTATTCTAACTGCTTTGTCAAGACTTTTCTTTAACTTCATATCCTTTTCCTGTAATAGCGTCCTTTATGACCTGTATATCCACGTCCCTGTCGCAGGAAACTGTAACTGTTTTCTTCTTGAGGTCAACATTAGCTGAAGCACCCTCAATATCATTTACAGCACCTGTTATTGTATTGGCACAATTCTGACAGTGCATATCTTCTACCTCAAGGACATAGGTATGGGTTATGGCTCCCTCAAGCTTTTTCTTTTTTGGCTTGTAGGATGAACCGCCGCCACAGCAGCCGCCCTCGCCTTTGAAGTGTTTGACTGACTCTCTTATGCCTAAGGCTATTGCTACTACTAAAATTACGATTATTATTACGTTGCTCATATTGTATCCATTCCTTTCTCTTTTATTACATTTTTCCACATCTTTGCTGTGTAAAATCATGTAATATATTATTTCTCACATTCTTGCTTCCCGCATCTAGGTTGTGATGATATCGGATAACATATAGTTATTCGCCAGAAAAAATATGAAGGCAGCACCGAGAACTAATCGTGGATAGGGTTTACAAGCTTGAAAGTTTATATCCGTTGCGTGCGGTATGGAAACTCGGTGCAGTTCATATTTTGTTCTGTCAAACAACTATATGCCATCCGATTAGTTACTTTGTGGAGCGGGAAGCGGATTTACGGTATTACGATGTTAACCGAATGCTATATCCAGGACCATCATTCCGGCGAAACCTACCATAAATGATATAGTTGCCCAATTTGAATGTGTTCCCTCAGACATCTCAGGGATTAGTTCTTCTACCACGACATATATCATGGCTCCTGCTGCAAAGCTTAACAAGACTGGCATAAAGGGCACTATGATTGATGCAAGAAGTATGGTTATAATTCCTGCGATTGGTTCCACTGCTCCTGAGAGTATGCCCTGCACGCATGCCTTGCCCTTGCTCATGCCGTTGGCGTGGAGGGGCATTGATATAATGGCGCCCTCTGGGAAGTTCTGTATGGCTATACCTATGGATAATGATAAGGCTGCTGAGATTGTCACAAGCGAATTGCCCTGCAGCCAGCCTGCGTATAGGACTCCTACCGCCATTCCCTCTGGTATGTTATGTATCACAACTGCCAGTACAAGCATTGTGGTTTTTCTTAGGCTGCTCTTTGGTCCTTCCACGGATTCATCCATGTGCATATGGGGTGTCAGTACATCCAGAAGCAGGAGGAAAACCATTCCTATGCAAAAGCCAAACGCTGTGGGAAGCACTGCAAGCTTGCCCATGCTCTGCTTCGCCTGCTCCACCGCTGGTATCAAAAGACTCCAGAAGGATGCGGACACCATCACGCCTGCAGCAAAGCCTGTCAGTATTCTCTGGATGGCTATATCTATCTGTTTTTTCATAAACAGCACCATCATAGCTCCAAGGGATGTTCCAACAAATGGAATCATAAGTCCGATAAACACACTCATTCTCACACCTCCTTTTATAAAACTAATATATGTTAGGACAAACTAACACGTTATCCTAAATATAGCCGCCGTATAGGCGGCTACATTTTCTGCACTCATACTAGCACCAACTTTTGTTAGTGTCAACTAATTGGAGTATATTTCCTTATGCTGAAAAATACTTTTCCTTTATTATCTCCACTGGCATTTCCTGACCTGTCCACAGCTCAAATGATGCTGCTCCCTGGTATAAAAGCATATACATGCCATTTCCTGTCTTGCAGCCAGCAGCCTTTGCCTCTCTCAAGAGTCTGGTCTCCTGTGGATTATAAATCACATCAAATACAAAGAGGTCTGGTCTGAACATGCTTGTATCTGTGATGATTGTTGCATCAGTCTTTGGTGCCATGCCAACAGATGTACCATTGACAAGGATTGCGCTGTCAGCAATAGAAGCACGCAGTATTTCAGGGTCTTCATAATCATGAAGTGTAACCTTACAAGATGTGCGCTCATTTAACTGATTTACGATATCCTGGGCACGCTCCCAGAAAGTGTCTCTGATATTAAATACATTAATCTCTGCCACTCCATCTAAGGCTGCCTGCACCAGAATTGCTGTTGCAGCTCCACCAGCTCCTAAGAGTGTCATCTTCTTTCCAATGATATCTACACCGTTCTCCTTTACTGCACGCATAAAGCCGATACCATCTGTGGTGTATGCAGTCAGAACTCCATTATCATTGACAATTGTATTACATGCACCTGAGATTTCAGATGCTGGTGAGACCTTATCAGCCAGCTTGCACATTATATTTTTGCCCGGCATGGTGATATTCCAGCCACGTGCTCCCATAGTGCGGAGTCCCTCAACTGCCTGTGGCATCTTATCCTCTGGCACATCAAATGCCAGGTATGCGTAATCCAGTCCCAGCTGTTTACATGCCTCGTTGTGCATTGCTGGTGAAACGCTGTGTGCTACCGGACTTCCAAGTAAACATAAGAGTCCTGTATGACCTGTAATTTCTTTTCCCATAGTTATATCCTCTTTTCTTTATTCATTAACCTTTGTAATAATCTCTTCGCAGATGTCATAGACACTCTTGCCGTCTGTGGAAATCACAATATCTGCTGCTGATTCGTAGGCACTTCTTCTCTTTTCCATAAGCTCTGCTATGTACTCAACATTTTTATTATTTTCAAGAAGCGGTCTGTCGTGGCTATGCTTTACATGCTCTAAAATAGTCTCAGGGCTTGCTGTCAGAAGGACTACCCTGCCGCTCTTCTTCATCTCGTCCACATTGACCTGACGCATTGGAACTCCACCGCCACAGGAAACAATCATGTTTTTCTTGCTGCGGCTCTCACGCAAAAGCTCTGTCTCCTCCTCACGGAAATACTCCTCTCCGTGCAGCTCAAAGATTTCAGAAATGCTCATTCCGTTGCGCTGTGCTATTACCTCGTCCATCTCAATTACGTCCATGGCAAAGGTGCGCTGTAAAACCTTGGATATGGTGCTCTTGCCAACTCCCATAAATCCAATCAGGAAAATGTTGAAATCAAATAATTCGTGTGACTGGATTCTCTTGCTGCGGTATAAGATACTCTCATATACCTTTAACACAGACTTTTTATACTTATAATTACCCAGCTTATCCAGTACGAACTTTTTCTTTCGCTCCTCTTCTTCAGGCTGAACAATCTCTATGCCGTTCTCCTGCTTGTAATTTGTAATTTCCTGTATAATCTGATAGCGCATGCGAAGTGCATCTACGATAATTTCATCGCACATATCAAGGTCATTACGCAACTTGTCCAAATCTTTCATCTTTTTGAATCCTTTTCCCTTTTGAAATTAAATTTTTTAATATCATAACCTATAATGGGGCTTAATTCAAGTACTGTTTTCCTTTAAAGTGATAAAGTTTTGAAATTTAAGAAAAAGAGAACAACATCGGACTGATGCTGTTCAGACTGTAGACAAAGTCCTCGGCTTTATGCCGAGGATTTTATTATAAGAAAG
>CAVKUD010000030.1:0-21588 GCA_963659315.1 Senegalimassilia sp.
GTATTATGCTGATTGCTTTAATAGTGATTTTTGTGGCAAATGGAGTGGCAGCCCTGTACAGTTATTCAAAAATTGCAGAGGCTGGAAATAATATTACAGAATATGCGATACCGATTCAAAATCATGTATTTACAATTCAAAAAAGTGTGGAGAGAGGGCAAAAATACTTAAATATTATTTGCCTGTATGATAATGCTGAGCTGCGTGCCGGGCTTGAGGAGTCACTTGGCAATGAGATTGAGACAATAGGTGCTGAGGAAGAGACCATAAAGGCCTTATTGGAAAAGCTTGGAAATCGGGATTTACAGCAGTCATATTTAGCCTATGAGGATTATCTCAATCAGGTGGTTAAGATGTTTGAAGCAATTCAGTCATATGTTGATGATGGTGATTTTACAAGCGCAAATATGGCATTATCCAGTGATTTTCAAAGTCTTGTGACTACGACAGGACAGGAGACAGAGAATGACCTGACAGAAAAAATGGATGCCAGTATATCAGGCAGTGCAAAAGAATATAATGCAGCAATGACCTTTAGCAGAAACATGACGGTATTTTTGCTTATAGTATTTATTGCAGCATCGACAGCAATAAGCCTTGTTATGAGAAAAACAGTCAGCAATCCAGCAAAAAAAGCAAGTGGGCAGTTACATAAAATAATTGGTGAAATCCATAGTGGAGAGGGAAATCTGACAGAGAGGATTACAGTATATTCTCAGGATGAGATAGGTCAGCTGTCAGCTGGAATAAATGATTTTATCGCTAATCTTCAGCATATAATGCAAAAAATAAAGGAACAGTCGCAAAAAATGGATAGCTCGCTGGAATTAATGAGCTGTGAGATAGATGAGTCAAATAACAGTGTCAGCAGTGTAGCAGCGGTAATGGAAGAGCTGACTGCTAGCATGGAAGAGATTGCTTCTACTTTGGAAAACTTAAGCAGCAGTGCCCATAATATTTTAGATGCTATAAATGTTGCAAATGAGCAGACAAATCATGGGGTAGCTCTTGCATCGAATCTGAAGGAATTCTCTCTTGGAGTACGTGATGTGACGGAAAATAAGATAGATGCTATCAGAGATATTATGGAGCAAAAGCAGCAGAACCTCAGCGAATCCATTGAGGAAAGCAGACAGATTGATCAGATAAAGCATTTGACAGAGGATATTCTTGAAATTGCAAGCCAGACAAATCTGCTGGCACTGAATGCATCTATTGAAGCTGCGAGAGCAGGAGAAGCAGGAAAGGGTTTTGCTGTTGTAGCAGATGAAATAAGGCAGCTTGCAGAGAATAGCAGGATGACAGCGAATGATATCCAGCAAATCAGTGATAACGTGGTTATGGCAGTAAATAATCTGATGAGCAATGCGGATGATTTGCTTCATTTCATGCAAAATGATGTGATGGATGACTATACAGGATTTGAAAATGCAACGGATATGTATATGGAGAAATCAAAAGAAATGGATGATATCATGACTGCATTTAATACATATACAGAGAGTCTGCAAAAAAATATAGGTGAAATAACGAGCGGAATTGTCAACATAAACAGCGCAATGAATGAAAATGCAACTGGCGTAAGCAGGGCTACAGAGGACGTGTCTAATTTAGTGGATTCTATTACACAGATACATGAGCAGGCGAACGGCAATGTGGATGTATCAAAGGAATTAATGCTTGAATTAAAGCAATTCAAGAAAATGTAAGGAGTAGAGATGAATATAAAAGCAATTATTTTTGATTTAGATGGGGTAATTGTGTCAACAGATTGCTTCCATTATCAGGCTTGGAAGCAGATGGCAGATTCTATAGGTGTCTATTTTGATAAAAAGATTAACGAGAGGCTTCGTGGAGTAAGCCGTATGGCATCGTTAGAGATTATATTGGAGCGGTATAATGGACCAGAGTTATCAAGTGAGAGGAAGGAGAAGCTGGCAGAAGAGAAAAATACAATTTACAGGGAATTGCTTTCCACAATGACACCAGCGGATGTGGCAGATGAGGTCAGGAATACTCTTTCGCTACTTCGAGACAGAGGATATAAGCTTGCCATTGGGTCTTCAAGCAAAAATACAAAGTATATATTAGAAAAGGTAGAACTAATGGATGCGTTTGATGCCATATCAGATGGCACAAATATCACAAAATCAAAGCCAGACCCTGAAGTATTTATAAAGGCAGCAGAGTTTCTGGGAGTAGAACCACAGAACTGTCTGGTTATCGAGGATGCATTTTCTGGTATTGATGCAGCTAAAAGTGGCGGCATGTATGCGGCAGGAATAGGAAGTGCTTCTAAATATGACATGGCAGATATTGGATTGGATAATTTTGGAGAACTATTATATTATGCAAAATAAGAATTGGTTAAAAGACAGCTTTCAGTAGGCTGTCTTTTTTTTGCTTTAGCGTTTGTTAAACAAATATTAAGGTTTTAACCTCTATTTTCTTAAGGTACCCCTGCTGTATAATTATTCCAGCAAAGGAGGGATTCCTCATGAGAATACTTATTACAACAGACTGGTACAAACCAGTGATAAACGGAGTGGTAACATCAGTTTTAAATCTGATGGAGGGACTAGAGAGAGACGGACACGAGGTAAGAGTACTTACACTGTCAAATAGAAATCATTCATATAAGGATGGAAATGTATATTATATCAGCTCGCTGGGAGCAGGCATTGTCTACCCAAATGCAAGGATTATGCTCCCACACGGACACAAATACATAGATGAGCTAATCGACTGGAAGCCGGATGTGATTCACAGCCAGTGCGAGTTTTCCACATTTGTGATGGCGAGAAAGATTGCGAAGCATACGGGAACACCGATAATCCATACTTATCATACAGTATATGAGGGATATACCCATTACTTCTGCCCTAGCAAGGTATGGGGCAAGAAAATGGTAGTGGCTTTTTCAAAGCTCATTGCTTCCCAGACCAAAGCCATGGTTGTGCCATCGGCTAAGATTTCTGACATGCTGGAGGGCTACAATGTTTCGGCACCTCTGTATGTCATACCGAGTGGCATTGAATTAGACAGATTCATGGATAACGATTACACATCGAGAGACATCATAAGAGAGCGGCTTGGCATCAAAAAGTACGAGTGTGTCCTTGTGTATCTGGGCAGGCTTGCAAAAGAGAAAAATCTTGAGGAAATCATTGAGTTTTTATCAGATGAGAAATCAAACGGAGCACGTCTTATGATAGTTGGCGATGGACCATACCGCACAAAGCTTGAGGAAAAAGCGAGAGAGTGTGGTGTCATGGAGCGTCTGATTTTTGCAGGAATGGCAGCGCCTGATAAGGTGCAGGAGTATTACAAGGCAGGAGATATATTTGTCAGCGCATCCACCAGTGAGACCCAGGGACTCACATATATGGAAGCCATGGCATCTGGACTGCCTATTCTCTGCAGATACGACAAGTGCCTGGACAATGTAGTGATTCAGGGCATAAATGGATATACATATGCAGACGAGAAAGAATTTCATGCTTATTTGAATGAACTGTATACAAATAAGGAACTGAGACAGCAGATGGGAGCTGAGGCGAGAAAAACCATGAAGCTTAAATTCTCTATACAGGCATTTGCCAGAGCCTGTGAGATGTTGTACAGCCAGTATACAGGCTGGGAAGTGTGGGGGAGACATGACGTACAAGAGAGCTGTTAATATAATTTCAATAATAGGCTTGATTCTTACAGCATGGTTTATGTACTGGTGCTGGAAGCAGGGCATACTTACATCACAGGAAAATATGCAGAAATTTATAATGCAGTTTGGGGCGGCGGCAGGGATTATCTTTGTCCTGATACAGATAATACAGGTTGTCATCCCTGTGATTCCAGGCGGCGTAAGCTGTGTGGTCGGAGTCGTGGTATTCGGCGCAGGAATGGGTTTTGTGTACAATTACGTCGGTATCTGCATAGGCTCAATACTGGTATTTCTGATAGCAAAGCGTTATGGCAGACCCTTGATGGTCAAGATGTTTGACAAAAAGCTCATCGATAAATATGAGAACTGGACTGAGAAAAACGGCAGATTCACAAAGCTTTTTGCACTGGCGATTTTCCTCCCTGTTGCTCCAGACGATTTTTTGTGCTATCTGGCTGGAACAACCAGAATGAAGCTAAAGACATTTACAGCGGTGATTTTATTTGGAAAGCTACTGTCGATTGCGGCTTACAGTATGGGATTAAATCTGATTTTACAGACTATGCTGAAAGGCATACCAGCGTAGATGGGTATGATATGGATATTGGCAGGATAGGGCAGAGAGGAGACACTAGGCATTATGTTAAAGGTACATGTATATACAGGTGGAAAAAGAATTGTAGAGCGAAGCGGTGTGGGCAGAGCTATCGAGCATCAGAAGGATATATTAAGAGATGAGGGGGTAATGGTGGATGGTGTCAGATTAAAGGACGCAGACCTGGTACATATCAATACCGTCCTGCCAGACAGTGTTTTAGCTGCAATAAGGGCTAAGATAATGGGTAAAAAGGTGGTGTACTATGGTCATTCAACCATGCAGGATTTCAGAAATTCCTTTAAAGGCTCTAATGTCCTGGCACCTCTTTTCAGGAGATGGATTACATTCTGCTATAATCTGGGGGACGTTGTGATTACCCCATCTGAATACTCTAAGTTTTTGATTGAAAGCTATGGAGTGAAGTCGCCAGTCTATGCGGTGTCAAACGGAATAGACCTAAGCTTCTGGAAGCCTGATGATGAGGGTCGCAGGGCTTTCAGGGAAAGGTATAAGCTGTCAGATGATGAAAAAGTGGTTATCTCTGTAGGGCATTTTATAGAGCGAAAAGGACTTCTTGAGTTTGTCCAGCTGGCAAAAAATATGCCAGATGTCACATTTATGTGGTTTGGCTATACTAACCTAAGCCTGGTGCCAAAGGAAATCAGATATGCTATAGAAAATGCACCCGAAAATCTGAAGTTTCCAGGTTATGTGGGAAAAGAAGAGTTGCGTCAGGCATATCAGGGCTGTGACTTGTTCTGCTTTATGAGCCATGAGGAGACAGAGGGGATTGTAGTGCTTGAGGCTATGGCATGTAAGACCCCTATGATTGTGAGGGATATTCCAGTCTATGCAGGCTGGCTCCAGGACGGTGTGGATGTATACAAGTGCAGGGATGACTGGGAATTTGCCAGACGGTGCAGGGAAATCCTAAGCGGTGAGTGCGGGGATTTGACTGAAAATGGCTATGCTGTGGCGAGAGCCAGAAGCTACGACTCTGTGGGGGAGAAGCTTTTGGATGCTTATCCGATTGAGGATGGCGTGGTGGACTATATATATTAAATTTTGAATGATTGCCTTGACAATGGTTATCTATGGTTATACTATAATGATATAACCATAGATAACCATTTTTATGTGCCAAAGTATGCAATAAAAGCTGCCAGTGGCAGGTTTTATGTATTGCAAGGCATCTAAGGGAGACTTTCGGTGGCTGGTTTGATTGATACATATATCCGCAAACGTTAAGTAGACAGGAGGACAGGCATGTTAAATCCAAAACAGAGAGTGGAAGAAATCGACAGGCAGCTTGAAGAACTGCCAAAGGGTACCCTCACATACAAGACTATAAAAGGTAAGAAACAGCCTTACATTCAGAGAACTATAGATGGAAAGTCTGTCAGCTATTATGTCAAGCTATCTGAGCGGGAGCAGATAATGGTTGAGCTAAAAGAACGCTCGCAATTACAGGAAGAGAAGAAGCGTTTGCTCGAATATCATAAATCATTAAAGGATATACTTGAAAGAAATCCATATCTGGATGAACCGATAGGACTTGGTTATCACAATTTTCAGGATTTTATCTGTAAAAATCGTTTTTATGTAGACAAGACGCATTTTATATCAGAATGGATACGGGATGATTCACAGGTACTTCTGCTTACCAGACCAAGACGCTTTGGTAAATCCATGCTTTTAAGCACTGTAGAGAATTTTTTTGACCCACGATTTGCTGACCATCCGGAGCGGTTTGAGAAGCTTAGAGTATGGAAGGACGAAAATGCCAGAGTGTGCTTTGGCAAGGTGCCTGTGATATCAATCAGCTTTGGCGGCTGTAAGGGAAGTAATTATAAGCAGGCGATAAAAGGCATTTTAATAAACCTGCATACATTGTATTTTACACACCAGTATCTTCTAGACAGTGATAAATTAAGCGATGAAGAAAAGGCGAGGTATAAAGAATTTTATATGAACCTCTTAGATGGCTCAGATGCAGGAGAAGATGTACTGGAAAACAGTATTCCCTTCATGTGCAATCTGATGTATAAGCATTATGGGGTGAAACCATATATTTTACTGGATGAATATGATACGCCTCTCTTAGAAGCATACACTGGCGGTTACTGGGATGAAATGATAGAGACATGCCGTCAGCTATTTCACAATTTATTTAAGGAAAATGAATATTATCAAAGGGCTATTATCACAGGCGTTACTCGTATTTCCAAGAACTCTTTATTTTCAGATTTGAATAATGTAAAGGCTGCTACAATAACAAGCCATTCATACAGTGACTGCTGTGGATTTACAGAGCAGGAAGTAAAGGATGCCCTCAAATGCCAGAATATTGATGAAATGGCAAAGGTGAAGGCTTTATATGATGGTTTTAACTTTGGAAAGAGAAATGACATCTATAATCCATGGTCTATCTGCAATTATTTGACCACCAGGGAACTATGTAACTACTGGGTCAGTACAAGCAGTAATAAGCTGATTGGGGAGATGATTCGCAGGCATCCATTGCAGAGCAAGTATGAGATAGAGCAGTTGATGCAGGGGGAAAAACTGCATAAGAAAATGAATGAGTGTATCACTTTTCAATATCTGGACGGAGACGAGGAGAGCCTGTGGTCATTACTTTTGTCCGTGGGATATGTAAAGGCTGAGAATGTGATAAAGGACAATGAAATGATAGAGTGCGACTTATCGGTGACAAATGAGGAGGTCATGGGTATGTATCGCACTGAGATACCGGGGATGTTTTTTAATGGACGAAGCTCCTATGAGCATTTCACTTATGCCCTTTTGCGTCATAATGTAGATATGATGACTGACATTATGCTTGATTTGACATATTCGTCAATGAGTTATTTTGATGTGGGAAAGGGTCCAAAGGAGCGTACACCAGAAAACTTTTATCATGGATTTGTATTGGGGCTTATAGTGTCTCTTAAGACGGAATATCGGATTGTATCTAACAGAGAAAGTGGCAGAGGACGGTATGATATAGCCATGTACCCGTTAAAAAAGGATGCAGATGCCTTTATTATAGAGTTTAAGGTGTTTGATGCTGCTAAGGAAAAGGACTTAGAGGAGACAGCACAAAGAGCTTTAGACCAGATTGACAGCCGTGGATATGAGGCAGACTTGCTTGCAAGTGGGATAGAAAAGGAGCGTATTTATAAGCTGGGATTTGCATTTAAGGAGAAGGATGTGGTGATTAGGATGGAGGCTAATATATGATGAAAATAGATGAAATCCGAGAACGAAAGAAAAGGCTAAAGCTTACAACCTATCAGCTGGCACTGCTTGCAGACCTGCCCCAGGGTACAGTGAGTAAAATCCTGACAGGCGAGACAAAAAATCCCTCGTACTTAACTATAGAAAAAATTGACGAGACCCTGCAGCAGGAGGAAATGAAAGCCAGACTGGAAGCCTATACTACCGCAATGAAGCAGTATTTTTCAGAGCATCCTGAGGATAATGGAAATCAGAAGAAATTTGAAGAGATATATAGGAGCGAAAATAACCTGAATGATGCACCGATTCCATTTGCAGTTCCAAAGGATGATGATACAGGCATCTATGGTAATCTGGCATTACAGAATAATAAAATGACAGCGTCACAGCTTGGCAAAATGGGAGAAAGCCGAGACCTACAGTTAATCGATGGTGCAGTCATAATATCCGAAATGGCAGGAGTGAGCCATCAGAGGATGGTTAAGAAGCTTGGACGGGCAATAAGTGATTTTATAGATGCCAATAATGGTAAATGTGAGGTTTTTGACCTGGGTGTAAATGTGTATCTGAATGAGGACGAGTATACACTGGTCATTCCTGATATTGCTGTTATATGCAATGAGAAACAGATTGATGAAAAGGGTATACAAGGCGCACCTGACTGGGTGATAGAGGTTGTCTCCCCAAGCACCAGACATATAGATTATCACAAGAAGCTATATAAATATATGGATGCAGGCGTGCGTGAATACTGGATTGTGGATATAGACAGGCAGATGGTGTCAGTCTGTATCAATGGGGAGCCGATGCAGGTGACAATCTATTCTTTTGCGGAGGAGATACCTGTTTCCATATATGATGGTAAGCTTAACGTCGATATGCCGACGGTGTCATCCCATATCTCTTTTTAAATACTTTCACGAAATAATTGCTGTCAGGATAACCCACATACATAGCAATCTCAGCGATAGAGAGCTTGGAGGTCTTCAAAAGCTCAGCAGCTTTTTTAGTGCGCAAATCACCTATATAGGTGGTCAGCGTGACACCAAGCTCTTTTTTGAAGAGGCGTGACAGGTGCTCCTCGCTCACATTGTTCATTTCAGACAGCTCATGCAGGGAGATATCCTGTGTGTAGTTGATTGAGATATAGTTTAATACGTCCCTTATAACAGGCGAGTACTGGGACATATGCTTTGTATCATGGACTGCCTGGGTAAGCCTGATCAGCATGTCCTTTTGTATCTTATCAAGCTCAGAGCCAGTTCTGGCAGATGCAAATTCCTGAATGCTTTCCCTGGTGATTTCATCTATCTTTACTACAGGGCAGCCGCCAAATTCAGCGGCTTTTCTGGCAAGGGTTCTTAAGATGGCAAAACCATTCCAGTCTGTAGAGTATAGAGAACGCTGTGAGCTGGAAGTATTGGCATAATAATTGCTTGCTATGCTCTCAAATGCCATACGGACGCCGTTCACGTCACCATCTGATATTTTTCTGAGAAAGAAATTCTCCATCTCGTATCTGTCAATTATCTGGTAATAGGTATTGTTTGATTCCACAACCAGCTTATCAGTCTTGATTTCCTCGTGAAAGCCAGTCAGCTTCCGATAAGAATACTCGGGAGTATTTGGTTTAAAGGTACGCATAGCCGCCATCACCGAGCCTCTAATCATGGTGTAGCTCAGCTGGGGAAACTGATTGTAGTAGAGCTTGAGCGGCAGCATAATACTGGCAGGGAGCTTGTGGGAGGCAAGGAGCTCCTGCATTTCCTGGGCGGAAAATGAGTTTTTGACATAGGGTCCCAGCAGATAGGACCTGTTATCAAAGCAGAACATAACTAGATTGGTATCCAGATAGTCTTTTATCTCGTAGAAGACTTCATCCCTGGCATTTTCAATCAGATAGCTCAAATATTCTGCTGTATACATGGGCTGCAGTGTCTTTTCAAAGCAGTTTTCTTTCTCAAAGCTGTCAAGGGCAGTCCTGTCACCTGAAATGTCGCATATTCTGATTCCTAATATGTTTGTTATAAATCCCATGAATAGTTTTTCGTCCATTTTATCTCTCCATAATACAGAATATCAAATATATACTATATATATCAAATATATTCTAACTATATCACACCCCATATGCTATTGTAAATACAGATAAAGAAGAGCTTTAAGTTGTATAAAGCAAGTATGGAGGTTTTTATGGCTAAAGAAAAGAAATTAACACAAAGCGAAATTGACGGCGTTCAATACCGTCGGGCAAAGTTATGGCAGATTATCCTGTATTCATGTAATGCAATGGTAGGAATGTCAGTATATTCATTAATCGGCATGGCAAGCTACAGCGCCAGCGTGGGATATGGTATCTCAACTGCGATTGTAGGAGTTATTCTGACCTGCACCCGTATTTTTGATGGCATAACAGACCCAATTCTGGCACTTGTCTATGACAAGGTAAACACAAGATTTGGAAGACTCAGAGTGCTTCTTATAGCAGGCTTTGCCATCGAGGCAATAGCGCTTTTAGCAATGTTTGATGTATTTTCATCAAAGGGACATGGAATAATTGTATTTACCCTGCTCTATGTTATCTATGTAATAGGTTACACAGTTACAAACATAACAGCCCAGACCCTGCCTGCAATCATGACAAATGATCCGAAGCAGCGTCCTACAATCGGCGTATGGCAGACAGCCTTTAACTACCTAGTACCTATGATTATGACAGTGGTATTAAATATGGTACTGCTTCCAAAATTCGGTTGTACATACAATCAGGATTTTCTGTCAGCAGCAGTGCGTGTATGTATGCTTGTGGCAGCAGTCGGTACAGTGCTTGTATGTATTGGTATCTCAGCCTATGACAAGCCAGAGTACTATCTGGGAATCAAAAAGCAGGAGCCGCTCAAGGTTAAGGACATGCTTGAGGGATTAAAGGGAAACAAGCCATTACAGGCATACATCGCAGCCCAGGCATCTGACAAAATCGCCCAGCAGACAGCTTCACAGGCGGTAATCACAACTATGCTTTTTGGTATCATCATTGGAGACATGAGCCTTGCCACAATGCTCTCTGTAATCAGTATGCTTCCATCAATCGTATTTGCAGGCTTTGGAGCAAAATATGCAGGAAAATACGGAAGCAAAAATGCAATAGTCACATGGACAAAAATCTGTATGGTAGTAGCGGTAATATCACTTGTTTTCTTTATTGTGATAGACCCAAATTCAATCTCTACCTTTGGATTTACAATGATTGCATATGTTCTGCTCACACTTGTATTAAACGGAGCAAAAATGTGTGTTACTACAGCTGATGTGTCATTTATGGCAGATATTGTGGACTATGAGCTTGACAGAAGCGGCAGATATGTGCCAGCGGTTATCACAGGAACCTACAGCTTAATTGACAAGCTGATTTCTTCACTGTCAGCATTAATCGCTACAGGAGCTGTTGCCATCATCGGATATACAAACAGCATGCCTCAGCCAAATGAGCCACTTACCACACCTATTTTTGTAGTGACCATGGCAGTATATTTTGGTCTGCCATTAATCGGATGGGTAGTGACACTTATAGCTATGAAAAACTGCAAGCTCACCAAGGAGGAAATGGTTGAGGTGCAGAAGCGAATCGAGACAAAGAAAAAAGAGATGAAGGAAAAGGTAATAAAGGAATACGTGTAATTATGAGAAAAGTAAGCTTATTTAATGATAATTATGTCTTTGAAAAAGAAGGAAAAAAGGAAAATGTAACACTTCCACACACATGGAATGCAGTGGACGGGCAGAGCGCATCTGACTATTACAGAGGAGAGTGCGTCTATACAAAAGAATTTGCAAAACCAGAGCTTGCAGAGGGAGAAGACCTGTACCTTGAGATAAACGGGGCAAACTCATCATCTGAGGTGAGCTTAAACGGCAAAGTATTGGCGAGTCATGATGGAGGCTATTCTACATACCATGTGAATCTGACCAAGGAATTACAGGAAAATAACGTGCTGCAAATTAAAGTTGATAATTCTCCAAATGACCATGTATATCCACAGAAAGCTGATTTTACATTTTACGGCGGTCTGTACAGGGATGTGAAGCTTATTACCGTGCCAGCAAGCCATTTTGACCTGGACTATTATGGAGGAAAAGGCTTTTATGTGACAGCTGAGATGAAGGAGGATGGCAGTGCAGAGGTCAGATTTGACGCATATGTATCTGGTGATGCAGATGGGGTCAGCGTATCAGTCTGTGGTGACTCAGACAGGCAGAGCATAGAGCTTGCCATTCCAGATGATGATGCACAGACCCTCTATGATGAGGAAGCCCTTTCCAGAGTAAAGCACTATACAGGCACAATGCTACTTGCAAATCCCCATCTGTGGCAGGGCTTAAAGGATGCTTTTCTCTATACAGCCACAGCAGAGCTTAAGAAAAATGGTCAGGCAATAGACCAGGTAACAGCAAGATTTGGATGCAGAAGCTATAGCTTTGACCCAGATAAGGGATTTTTCCTGAATGGGGAGAGCTATCCTCTAAGAGGAGTATCACGTCATCAGGACAGACTCGGCGTGGGAAATGCCCTCACAAAAGAAATGCACGAGGAGGACATGGAGCTGATTCTGTCAGTTGGAGCTAACTCAATCAGACTTGCCCATTACCAGCATGACCAGTATTTCTATGACTTGTGTGATGAAAAGGGTATCGTGGCATGGGCTGAAATCCCATATATCACAGTCCATATGGATAGTGGACGGGAGAACACTATATCCCAGATGAAGGAGCTTATTGTACAGAATTATAATCACGCTTCAATTATCTGCTGGGCTATCTCAAATGAAATATCCCTGCAGGGGGTGACAGATGACCTGCTTGAAAACCACAGGATTCTTAACGATTTGATTCACAGAATGGATAAGAGCCGTGTGTCTGCAATGGCAAACCTCTTTATGCTTGAGACAGACAGCCCTCTTGTGAGCCTGCCTGACATCAGGGGATACAATCTCTACTATGGCTGGTATGTGGGCGAGATGGAGGATAACGACGCATTTTTTGACCAGTTCCACAGGGAGCATCCAGACACAGTCATAGGACTGACCGAGTATGGTGCGGATTCAGTAATCAGCCTACAGTCTCCAAAGCCTGAAAAGGGCGATTATACAGAGAGCTATATGGCGCTTTACCACGAGCATATGCTTGAGATGATTGCAAAGAGACCTTATCTGTGGGGCACATATGTATGGAATATGTTTGAGTTTGCGGCAGCAGGACGAGACGAGGCAGGAGACCCAGGCAAAAATCACAAGGGTCTTATCACTTTTGACAGAAAAGAGAAAAAGGATGCCTTTTACATATACAAGGCATGGTGGAGTGACGAAGCCTTTGTACACCTCTGTGGCAGGAGGTATGCAGACCGAATCGAGCCGATGACAGAGATTAAGGTCTACTCTAACCAGAAGAGAATAGCCCTCTATGTAGACGGAAGGCTTATCGGAGAGCAGGAGGGAGAGCACATCTTTAAGTTTGAGGTGCCAATAAGTGGAGAACACCAGATAAAAGCAATCTGCCCTGACAATGAAGCCTTAAGCGATGAGATGACAATTAGAAAGGTAAACGAGCCAAATCCAGCATATTTTATGGATGCTGCAAAGGTGCGCAACTGGTTTGATGAAAAGCCAGAGGATGAGCCAGCAGCAGGGGAGGATGAGTATCTCTCACTAAACAGCACCATGGCAGAGATTCAGGCGACACCAGAGGGCGCAGCCCTTTTAGAACAGATGATGAAGCAGATGCAAGGCTCAGTAGCAGGTGGTATGGGCAAGAATGTCAAAATCCCAAAGGCAATGATGGCTATGATTGCAAGACAGCCGCTTAAGAAGCTTTTAGCGCAGGGGGGAATTGATGCTGAGGGAGAACAGGCGAAGATGCTTGCGGCAGCCCTTGGCAGAATCCGTAGAAAGTAAATATGCACGCAGTTTTTCTGTACAATCAAAATGAGGTTAAATAAATGAGCAGATTTCCAGATAAATTTATGATTGGTGCGTCAACAGCGGCGCATCAGGTAGAGGGCAACAACATACACAGCGACTACTGGGCAATGGAGCATTTGAAGCACACAAATTTCAATGAGCCATCCCTCAATGCAGTTGACCATTACAAGAGATACGAAGAGGACATACGCCTTATGGCTGAGGCTGGGCTTAACACCTATCGTTTTTCAATCGAATGGGCACGAATAGAGCCAGAAGAGGGCAGATTTGATGAAAAAGAAATAGAGCATTACAGAAAAGTCCTTGAATGTTGTAAAAACAACAAAATAGAACCTGTTGTCACAATGATGCATTTCACATCACCTGTATGGTTAATCCAAAAAGGTGGCTGGGAAAATGAGGACACAGTAAGGTATTTTGCCAGATACTGTGAATATGTGGCAGAAAAGCTGGGAGATTTGATGTCCTATGTAGTCACCATAAATGAAGCAAACATGGGACTTCAGGTGGCTGCAATCGCTGAGCGCTATAAGCGCCAGATGATGGCAAAGCGCAAGGAAAATAAGAAGAAAAAGGCTGACAGCATGGAGGGCACCGCCCAGGTGGGCATGAATTTTAACAAAATGCTTAAAAACATGTTCTGGCAGAGATTTGAAAATAAAAAGGTCTTTGGCACAAAGAAACCAGAAAATTTCGTCAGTGCGAGAACGGCGGAAGGAGATATTCTCGTAATGCGTGCCCATCAGGCTGCAAAGGCTGCCATGAAAAAAGTCAAGCCAGAGCTTAGGATAGGATTATCCCTGTCTCTCCACGATATACAGGCTGTGGCTGACGGCGAAGAGGTCGCACAGCATGAGTGGGAGGAGGAATTCACACATTACCTGCCTTATATAAAGGATGATGACTTTTTCGGACTGCAAAACTATACCAGAAGCCTCATCGGGGCAGACGGTATCTGTCCTGTGCCTGAAGGGGCTGAGACTACCCAGATGGACTATGAGTTTTATCCACAGGCGCTGGAGCATGTCATCAGGAGAGTGCATGATGAATTTGCCCATGCTGGCAGAAAGGATATGCCAATCATGGTTACAGAAAACGGCATAGCTACAGAGGATGACAGCAGAAGAGTCGCATTTATTGATGAGGCGACAAAGGGAGTGGCTGCATGTATCGCTGACAATATACCAGTTATAGGATATTGCCACTGGTCACTGATGGATAATTTTGAGTGGCAGAAGGGCTTTTCGATGAAGTTTGGACTCATTGCGGTAGACAGAAGCACAATGAAGCGTATGCCTAAAGAAAGCCTCTATTTTCTGGGGCAGCTGTAATTTTGATATATAGAAAATGCCATTGGAAGCTTCTATTGTATACTTTAGCATATAAGAAATCATTGGCTGGGCTTAATGGCTCAATAAATAAAATATTTGGAGAATGAAAGGGTATGAAATATTATTGCAATCCAGTAAATATAAATTACAGATACCAGTTTAACGCAGACCAGAGGAAAAACAGAATCGCCATCTGCCGTGAGGCGGCTGACCCATCCTTGATAAGCTTTAAGGGCAGATATTATATATTTGCCTCAATGACTCTTGGGGTGTGGGTGTCAGATGACCTGGTAAACTGGGAAAATCACAGACTGCCTTCAGAGCTGCCTCTGTATGATTATGCGCCAGATGTTCGTGTTATGGGCGATTATGTATATTTCTGTGCCTCTAAAAAGGGCGAGAAATGCGACAGATACCGCACAAAGGATATTTTAAATGGACCATATGAGAAGATAGAGGGAAGCTTTGACTTCTGGGATCCAAACCTCTTTATAGATGATGATGGAAGAGTATATTTCTACTGGGGATGCTCAAATGACACTCCTATCTGGGGAGTGGAGCTTGACCCTGAGACCATGAATCCAAAGGGCGAGCGCAAAGAGCTTATATCTGCCAATCCTTATAAGTACGGCTATGAGCGGATAGGTGAAGATAACAGCAAGCTGCCACGCTCTGAGGAAGAGGTAGAAGAGTGCTTTAACAACTTTATAAAGTCTCAGGGGACACCTGTGGAGCAGATTCCAGCCATGTATATCCCGATGATTAGGGGTATGTTTACCGACAAGCCTTATGTGGAGGGGGCTTGGATGGATAAGCATGATGGCAGATACTATTTGCAGTATGCCTTTGCAGGCACCCAGTACAACACATACGGAGACGGGGTATATGTGTCAGACAAGCCATTAGGACCATTTACACCAGCCCAGAACAACCCGTATTCATATCACCCAGGTGGATTTATGCCAGGTGCAGGACACGGCTCTACAATGGAGGACTATCAGGGCAATCTGTGGCACACTGCTTCAATGAGAATCAGTGTCAACCATGATTTTGAGAGAAGAGTCGGTATCTGGAAGGCTGCATATGATGATGAGGGCGAGCTGTGCTGCAATCAGAGATATGGGGACTGGCCAATCAGCCTATCTGACAGCAGGGAGCAGAACATCTGGGAAAATCCAGAGTGGATGTTACTCTCTTATAATAAGAAAATGACAGCATCATCATACACAGAGGACAAAAGTCCAGAGCTTGCTGCAAATGAAAATGTGCAGAACTGGTGGCAGGCTGCGTCAGCAGGCAGGGATGAGTGGCTTATGATGGATTTAGGAAAAGTCATGGATGTCCGTGCCATTCAGATTAATTTTGCAGATGATGATATAAGGATTCCAGTTCCTGGCAAAATCAGGGGAACAACCCAGGCGAGATATATAGAGGAAGCAGATATTGTGACCCAGTACCTCTTAGAAGGCTCTGTGGATGGGGAAAGCTTCTTTGTGTTAGAGGATAAGACCAAGGCAGACACAGACTTAAGCCATGATTTCCTGCTATATGAAAAGGGCATAGAGCTTCGCTATATAAGGCTTTCAAATATGAAGGTGCCGTACGACCAGAAGCCATGTATCAGTGGACTGAGAGTATTTGGCAAGGGCAGGGGAGATTTGCCGGAGCAGGCAGTATACGAGGTTATAAGAAGCTCTGGAATAGACATGGAAGTTGCAATTAAACCATTGGAAAAAGACACAGCAGATGGTACCACAGGCTATAATATCCTCTGGGGACTAAAGCCAGACAAGCTCTATCACAGCTATCTCACATATGACAGCAAAAAGAGAATCGGAGCGCTTGTTGAGGGAAAATCCTACTATGTGAGGGTTGATTCCTTTAATGAAAATGGAATTACTGAAGGTCAAATACTGAAAACGCAATAAGAAAGACAAGGAGAAAACTCATGGCAATCAAGGCAGTACAACAGATTATGCTTGGAACAGTTACAGGCAGCGAAGCAAAGGCAAGAGAGACATTAGAGGCAATGGTAAAAGCAGGCTACAACGGAATAGAGTTAAACAGCTTTATGGTAAATCCAACTCCATTTCTGGTGCGTATGCTCACAAAGGCTGCAGGCATGCCTACTGGAAAGGGGGGCAAGCTTGACTGGGCAGGGCTGGTAAAGGAAGCAGGGCTTTCTGTTGTAAGCCTCCATAAGGACTTGGGCGGTATAGAGAGAGACCTGTCTGAGACTGTGAAGGAGGTACAGAAATATAATACCTCAAACCTTGTAATCACAGGCATGTACCGCTTTGATTATCGTGACATCAAGCAGGTTGATGACTTATGCAGGAGACTCAATCAGGCAGGAAAAAGCCTGAAGGCAGAGGGCATAAGGCTCTTGTACCATAACCACAACTATGAATTTCAGAAGCTGGATGGCAGGAAAAATGCCTATGAGTATATTCTGGAAAACACAGACCCTGAGTATGTAGGCTTTGAGTTTGACTCCTACTGGCCTACAGAGGCTGGAGTATGCGCCCTTGATGTCATGAAAATGCTTGGGGACAGAATGAAGCTCTACCATATCAATGACAGAGGCACCAGGCTCACTAAGCCTATGATGACACCTATTTTGAAGTCGGATAGCTGTGAGCTGGGGTATGGAAATATGAATCTTGAGGCTTTGTGCCAGCAGGCTTTGTCTGTGGGCGTGGAAGCGGTGGTGCTTGAGAGTCATAAGAATTGGATTGACAATTCGCCTGTTAAGTCGTTTGAGGTGTCGGCGGAATTTATGAATGAGCATGTGAGGTAAAGATATGCGAGCAACAAATTTGAGAACAGAACACATGGCTAATCCCGTGGGAATTGATATAAGAAATCCATACTTATCATGGAACTGCATTGACGGAAAAATCCAGTCTGCATACGAAATCACAGCCACAGACGCATATACAGGCAAAGAACTCTGGCACAGTGGCAAAATAGCTTCCGCAAGTATGCACACCGTATGTCCGATTGAAGCAGTCAGCAGACAGCGTATATCATGGAAGATACGTCTCTGGGACGAAAATGATATAGTTGGTGAGTGGAGTGAGTCAGCCTTTTTTGAGATGGGATTGTTAGATAAAACTAACTGGAAAGCAAAATGGATTAATCCAGAGATAAAATCTGATGACGAAGTAAACAATAAAGAAGCGCATAATAAAGAGGCACACCAGCCTGCCAGCTATCTGAGGACAAGCTTTGACTGTGATAAGGACAGCCTTAATAAAAATGCCAGATTGTATGTAACAGCCCATGGTCTGTACGAGGCATGGATTAATGGAAAAAGGGTGGGAGATTTTGTGCTTGCACCTGGCAGCTACAACTATGACAAGAGACTGGCATATCAGACCTATGACGTGTCAGATTTTTTGTGTGAAGGAAAGAATGATATACAGGTAATCCTGGGTGATGGCTGGTACAGGAGTGTTTCTGGTGTGGATGGCAACAGGAATATATATGGAGAGGACATAGCCCTTCTTTTCCAGCTTGAGATAGATGGTCAGGCGGTATGCGTCTCAGATGCAAAGTGGGAGGCTTCCCAGAATGGTGCCATTCGTGAAAACGATATGCAGCAGGGAGAAATTGTTGATGCCAGACTGAATGAACCGTCAGACTACCATGAGGTAAAGGTGGAGGATTTTTCCCTTGATAATCTCATATGCTCTGACTGCCTGCCGATACGGGAGATGGAGCGTTTTGACGGAAAAATTATAACCACACCAAATGGTGAGACTGTGATTGATTTCGGACAGAATCTTGCAGGCTATGTGGAGTTTACAGTCAATGCCCATGAGGGAGATACAATTCTTTTGACCCATGGTGAGACCCTAGATGAAAATGGCAATTTCACCCAGGAAAACTTTCAGGACAGAAAGCGTCACAAGGAGGGTGGCACTAAGCAGCAGATTTTTTATACATGTGCAGAGGGAGAAAACCACTACAAGACCAGATTTTCTATATGGGGCTTTAGGTATGCAAAGGTTGAGACTGATATTGACCTGTCAAATGCAGCCTTTACAGCCATCGCAGTGTACTCAGGCATGGAGACTCTGACCGCATTTGAGTGTGGAAATGCAGCTGTAAACCAGCTTGTGCAAAACAGCATATGGAGCCAGAAATCGAATTTTTGTGATGTGCCTACCGACTGCCCGACCAGAGAGCGTGCGGCATGGACTGGGGATATGGGGGTATTTGCCCACACAGGCCTGTACCTGATGGATGCCTATCCAGTTATGAGAAAGTGGCTGGCTGAGTGCAGGGGTGCCCAGTTTGAGGATGGAAAAATTGCAAACATAGCTCCAAGGAATAACAATCCATCATTTTTCTCGGGACTTCTGGCTGGCTCAGTGGGCTGGGGAGATGCCTGTATCATTGTCCCATATGAGATGTACAAGAGAAATGGAGATGTGCGGATTTTAGAGGAAAACTATGAGATGATGAAGAAATGGTATACTTTTCTCGAGTCCCGTGCCAGAAAATCCCCTATGAATCCGGTAAAGCGACTCAAGAGAAATCCTTACCGCAAATACACTATTGAGACTGGCATAGACTATGGTGAGTGGTGTGAGCCAGATGTGGAAAGCACCTCAGCCATGCGTACACCCCAGGGCAAGGTGGCGACAGCCTTTCTGGCACATTCAGGACAGCTGCTGGCAGAAATCGCAGATATTCTTGGAAAAGAGGATGATGCCTCTCGTTACAGCAGAACAGCTGTAATGGCGCAAAAAGCATGGAGATTTATAGCAACAGAGGATGGCAGAATTGTTTCAGACAGGCAGGCAGACTATGTGAGGGCACTCGCCTTTGGGCTTTTAGAAGGAGATGAGGCAAAGCAGGCGGCAGAGGATTTGAATGAGCTTGTAAAAAAATGTGGCTATCACCTGAATACAGGATTTTTGTCAACACCTAATCTCACAAGAGTATTGTGTGATTATGGATATGAGGACACAGCCTATAGGCTTTTGCTGCAGGACACCAGACCGAGCTGGCTGTATGAGGTCAAAAAGGGAGCCACGACTATCTGGGAGACCTGGGATGGCATAAACGAAAAAGGTGAGGTAAAGGCTTCCCTAAACCACTACTCATATGGGGCAGTAAGCGGCTGGATAATAGATGGGGTCTGTGGAATTGCAGTAGAAAACGAAAAGATTACAATTAAGCCACACCCTGATAAGGCTTTAGGCTATGCAAGGGCGGTATATAATTCGCCATATGGCAGAATCGTAAGTGGCTGGAAATATGATGGGGATGAGATTTTATATGAGATTGAAATTCCATCAAATACGAGGGCTGAAGTTGTCCTGCCGGATGGAAGAAGACAGGTGCTTGAGGCTGGATGTTACAAATTCTAGCTTCACAAACATGCAGGAGAAATGTCTGTAGCAGTTTTTATATTTTAAGAATAAGGGAACATTCTACTTTGAAAAATAAAGAGGATGTTCTTTTATTTTTGCTTGACATTCTCAAAAATGAGGAGCTGATTCCAAAAGAAAAATGGATTGGTTCTGCGTTTTAGTGCATCTTACAATAAATTAGTGCATTTTAGAGTGTTTCTTATTGTGTAGAAATAATAGTATAGTAAAATTGGTGGAAGAATAACAGATTTTATTATTATAGAGGAGAGGAAATGGAGTTAAAGGTTACTCGGATACCAAAAAAAGAAAAGGAAATGCTAGAAATCAGATGCCATGAGGTATCTGACGAGGTGAGGGAAATTGTTTCCTTTGTCAAAACAAGACAAGGTGTCATTAGTGGGAAAAAAGGCGGAAATATTTATGAGATACCAATTTCGGATATTTTATATATCGAAGTGGTGGATAATCACTCGTTTGTTTACACTGAATCAGATTATTATGAGATAAGTATGCGAATTTATGAAATTGAGGAAATGTTGGGGGACAGCTTTTTTGTCAGAGTGCAGAAGGGGATGGTATTGAATATTATGATGATAAGCTCCATTAAGCCGGGACTGAGCGGAAGGTATGTGGCATTGCTTAAGAACAAAGAGGAAGTCATAATATCAAGAAATTATGTTCCAAATTTTAAAAAGACTTTGAAGGGAGAAAGATAATTAAGATGAAAAGCAAATTGGTAAGGGCAATAAACTTATACTTTATGCTAGTGACGTTGATAACGATTTTGATGATGGCTCTTGGAATGACTTTTGATTCTGGGCGTAGTTTTAGCTATTCTGCATACGCATCTCCTCTTGTATATGCAGCTATAGGAGTGATTCCGGTTTTTATACAGGGAAAAGAGAAAGAATTAAGTGTAAAAAGGCTTATATTAAGAAGAATTACAGGAATTGCAATAATAGAAATTATAATTTTATTTATTGCATTTTCGTCTGAAAATATACCAACTGAAAAAAGAACAGTTGTGGCTGGTATTGCGATTGGAATTATTGTGATATATGTTTTAGCAAATATACTGGAATATTTATTTGAAAAGAGAGAGGCAAAAGAGCTTAATGATATTCTTGAAAGTATCAGAAATAGACAATAATGGTTAATGTACTTGATTTTTTCGTGAATTGGTATTATTATATAGCTAACAAACGGTAGCTGAAAAGCTATCAAGCAATAACTGATAATGTGGGTGTACGCAATGAGCAATAATCGTAAAGAACAGATAGTGCTTGCAACTCTTGACCTTGCAGCGGAAAATGGTCTTGCAAATGTTTCAATGAGCATGATTGCAGACAAAATAGGTATTAAAAAGCCATCGTTATATAAACATTTTAAATCAAAA
>CAVKUD010000031.1:0-21459 GCA_963659315.1 Senegalimassilia sp.
TATCATAATAGATGGAATATGTTATGTAATAGGTAATGGCTTTATCAAGCTTATGAAAATGCTTGTTGTACCTCTTGTTTTCTGCTCGCTGGTATGTGGAGCATCAGCAATCGGAGATACAAAGACACTGGGTAAAGTAGGCGGCAAGACAATAGTATTTTACCTGGCAACCACTGCAATTGCTGTAACTGTGGCTATATCTGTAGCCACTCTTATCAAACCTGGCATCGGGCTTAATATGAACATGATAGAGGCGGAGAATGTAACAGTGGCAGAAAAGACATCTGCGGTTGATACCCTGCTGGATATTATTCCAGACAATCCATTTAACTCACTGGCAAATGGAAACATGCTGCAGGTTATTGTATTTGCCCTTATTGTGGGAATCCTCCTTGCAAAGATGGGAGAGAGAGCTGAGCTTGTGGCAAACTTTTTCAGCCAGTTCAATGACCTGATGATGGAGATGACAAATCTTGTGATGAGTTTTGCACCTATAGGCGTATTTTTCATGCTCACAAGAACCTTTGCAAACCTCGGTTTTGATGCCTTTATCCCATTACTTAAGTATATGGGAAGCGTGGTATTAGGCCTTGGCGTGCAGTGCTTTGTTGTATACATGATTTTGCTCTTTGTATTTACAAGATTAAATCCATTCAAGTTTATAAAGAAGTTCTTCCCTGTAATGGCATTTGCCTTTTCTACATCTACATCAAATGCCACTATTCCTTTAAATATCGAGACATTGGAGGAAAAGATGGGGGTATCAAGGAGAGTGTCTTCATTTACGATTCCTCTTGGTGCCACAATAAACATGGACGGAACATCAATCATGCAGGGTGTAGCAGTAGTTTTCGCTGCGCAGGCATATGGCATTAACCTTGGTATCTCTGGTTATCTCACAGTTATTGCCACAGCAACCCTTGCCTCAATTGGTACTGCGGGTATTCCATCAGTAGGACTTGTAACACTTACTATGGTATTTTCAGCTGTAGGACTGCCAGTTGAAGCAATTACACTTATCATGGGAATCGACAGAATCCTTGATATGCTCCGTACAGCAGTAAATGTCACAGGTGATGCGGTATGTACTACAGTTGTGGCATATCAGAACAAGGATGTCGACAAAGAGGTTTTTGCAAGAAAATAATATATAGTTCTTTTGCCAATAGTATTGATAGTTTTAGCAGTATCTGGTTTAATAGTAGTAGCACTGCCGATACTAATAATCGTAGGTCTGGCAGCATTGCTTATACCAAAAAAGGGATAAAAAGGAGGAGAAAAGAAAATGAAATACAGAATAGATGGGGAGAGCTTACCAGTTCTAAAGGTGCTTTTGGAGCAGGGCGAAGCAATTGAGTGTGAAGCTGGTGCCATGGCATGGATGGATGATGAAATCCAGATGCAGACAAAGGCAGGCGGACTTGGCAAAATGCTCGGACGTATGCTCACAAGTGAGAACGCATTTATGAACACATATGTAGCCAACAGGACAGGTGAGATTGCATTTTCATCTAAGTTCCCAGGCTCAATCAGGGCAATCGAGATTACACCGGGCAACGGACTTATCGTGCAGAAGGGTTCATTCCTTGCATCATTTGGAAATATCACAAATGAGGTATATATACAGCAGAAGCTTGGACGTGGATTATTCGGAGGAGAAGGTTTCCTCATGAGAAAATTCACAGGCAATGGTATTGTATTCCTTGAGATAGATGGTTCTGCCCATGAGTATGATATTCCAGCAGGAGACTGCAAGATAATTGATACAGGATATGTAGCAGCCATGACAGAGACCTGCCGTATGGAGGTTAAGACAATCAGTGGTGTGACAAATGTATTATTCGGTGGAGAGGGACTCTTTAACACAGTGGTTTACGGACCGGGAAAAGTCACCTTACAGAGTATGCCTATAGCATCAACCGCTATGCAGCTCTACCAGTATATGCCACATTCATCAAACTAAAATAACTTTTAAAATCACATCTTATGGACAAAATTATCGGTTCATGGGATGTGATTTTTTTCTTCTTAGCCAATCACATTAAAAATCAGACATAAATTACCCTAAAAAATAGAGAAAATCTCAAAATCAACCATAAAAATTGAATATTCACTTATTTTCATATGGAATTTTAATGGTATAAGCAATTCTACCCCTATGCTACACTTTGGGTACAACAAAGGAGGGGAAACATATGGAAAAAGTAAAAAGGAAAAGTAAGAAATCGGATTGGGAAGGAAAGAAGCTGTTTCTTCTGATTTTACCATTCCTTATCTTATGTTTTTTGTTTTCATATCTTCCATTACATGGATGGATATATGCACTTTATGATTACAGGGCACCGCTTAAGCTGTCACAGTGTGAATTTGTAGGACTCAAATGGTTTAAGACTTTATTTAATAATCCTACCCAGGTGGCACAGCTTATCACTGTTATGAAAAATACATTTGCGATGAGTCTGCTTGGAATAGCAACGTCGTTTTTACCAGTCTTGTTTGCAATCTTCTTAAATGAGATAAAGAGCAAGAAGTTTAGAAATGTTGTACAGACCCTGACAACATTACCTAATTTTATCAGCTGGACCTTAGTGTACTCCGTTGCATTCTGTCTGTTCTCCACAACAGGAATGTTCAACACAGTATTACAGAATCTTGGACTTATTGCAGAACCTCTTAAAATTCTTGACAGCAGTGAGCATGTATGGCTCCAGATGATACTGTGGAGTACATGGAAAGGCTTAGGATGGGGCGCAATCATGTATCTGGCTGCAATCGCAGGAATCGACCAGGAAATGTACGATGCAGCAAAGGTTGACGGAGCAGGCAGGTGGCAGATTATTAAGAACATTACAATACCTTCTATTCTCCCTACATATTTTGTCATGCTGATGCTCTCGATTGCGAACTTCTTAAATAATGGAATGGATCAGTATTATGTGTTCCAGAATTCATTTAACAAGGAACATATACAGGTTTTGGATTTGTATGTATACAACATAGGTATGACTGGCGGAAGCTTATCTCTTGCCACGGCAATAGGTATCTTAAAGAGTCTTGTCAGTGTGACCTTGCTGGTAATTGTCAATTTTGCCTCAAAGAAAACCCGTGGCGTAAGTATGATTTAGGAGGAAACTGGTAATGAATGAGAAAAAGAGGAAGAAGAGTGCAGGAGAAATCACTTTTCAAGCCTGCAATTATATAATTTTTATCATACTTGCATTGATTTGTGCTTATCCATTTTACTATCTGATAATTAATTCGATAAGTGCAAACGATTTGAGTGCAAGTGGGGCTGTTAATTTTCTGCCACAGAAGATACATTTTCAAAACTATATAGATGTATTTAAGCTAAACGGAATAGGCAGGGCAATGTTTATATCCCTTGCGAGAACTGTGATTGGTACGGTATGTACTGTTCTGGCATCTGCCTATCTGGGATTTATGTTTACGCAAAAGAGGATGTGGCACAGAAAACTGTGGTACAGGCTGGTGGTTATCACCATGTATTTTAATGCCGGACTTATTCCAATGTTTATGACAATGAAGACCTTGCATCTGACTAATTCATTCTGGGTCTATATAATACCGGCAATCGTACAGCCATTTAACATTATTATGACAAAGACATATATTGAGTCCATCCCTTCATCACTGCAGGAGGCTGCGGAGATTGATGGAGCTGGAACACTCACAGTGTTTTTTAAGGTTATCCTGCCAGTCAGCAAGCCTATTCTTGCGACAATTGCAATCTGGTCGGCAGTAGGACAGTGGAATTCATTCCAGGATACACTTATCTACATAACAGACCAGAAGCTGTATTCATTGCAGTATCTGCTTTATACATATTTGAATCAGGCAAATTCACTGGCAACACTGGTTAGAAATACGGGAAATGTAGCTGCGGTTGCAAATCTTGCAACACAGCAGACAGCAACCTCAATACGAATGACAATTTCTGTTATTGTGGTGCTTCCTATTTTGTTTATTTACCCTATTTTCCAGAAATATTTCGTAAAGGGTATAATGATAGGCTCTGTAAAGGGTTAAATCGGTTAAGAGGCGGTTGCGTCTTACAAATATATTAAGTATGATAAATACAAGGAGGGTTTTTGATGAAAAAGTCAATGCTAAAAAAGGTACTGGGACTTACACTGTCAGGAGCACTGGTTGTTTCCTCTATGGCAGGATGTGGCAGCAGCTCAGGAGATTCAGGTACGGAGGTCAGCAATGAGAAATATCCAGAAACGCTGACAGTTGACGTATTTGACAGTCAGGCAAATTTCCAGGGCATTCAGACAGGATGGTTTGCCAAAATTGTGAAGGACAAATTTAATATGGAGCTTAACATTATTGCTCCAAACGTTGCCGGTGGTGGAGATACACTTTACCAGACACGTTCTGCAAATGGTAATCTGGGTGATTTGATAATCACAAATCTCGATAAGAGCAGGCTTAAGGATATGGTAACAGCAGGTCTTGTTTTAGACATGACCGACTATATTGGAAGCTGTGAGAACCTGCAGGGATATAAGGAGGCAATCGACAGTGCCAGCGCACTGGCAGAGACCGAGGGCACATGGGCTGTGCCAAGTGAGATTTCAAATCAGTCTGCTACAGACCCTTGTGAGGCTACAGAGCCGACAAATGCTCCATCTATCAGATGGGATTTATACGGCGAGGTTGGATATCCAGAAATCGGAACGCTTGAGGACTTAATTCCTGTAATGAGCGATATGCAGGAGGCAGCAAGAGCAGAGGGAGACCAGAATACATACGCATTTTCACTGTTTAAGGACTGGGATGGAGATGTTATGCAGAATGCCAGCGCATTATGCGCCCTCTACGGATACGAGCCAATGGGATTTGTAATGTCAAAGGTAGATGGTTCTGATGCCCAGAGCGTCATAGATGAGGATGGTATCTATATGAGAAGTCTGAGATTCTTATATGAAGCAAATCGGGCAGGAATAGTAGATCCAGAGTCTACAACACAGAATTTTGATACCTTACAGACTAAGTATAAAGATGGTCAGGTGCTTTACTCATTATGGCCATGGCTTGGAGCCGGACAGTACAATACATCAGAGAACACAGCAGCAGGCAAGGGTTTTGCAACAGCTACAATTGATGATATGCAGTGTCTCTCATATGGTTCTATGCCTTATGGAAAGATGGAGGTCGGCATCATGGTAGGCAGTCAGGCAAAGGATCCACAGAGAATGGTAGACTTTATTGACTGGTTATATTCACCAGAAGGAATTATGGCATCTGCACCACAGACTGGTGGTGGCTGTGGACCAGAAGGACTCACATGGGAAATGAAAGATGGAGAACCAGTTTTAACAGACTTTGGTGTAAAGGCATTTGTAGATATTGATTCTGACCTCGTAGTTCCAGATGAGTGGGGCGGCGGAACATGGAAAGATGGTGTATCAACATTAAATATTAAAACAGTAGGCGTGGTTGACACAAACCCAGATACTGGTATATGCTACAATTATCAGAGATGGGACGACTATCAGGAGAGGATTGCGACAAAGCTCTCAGAGGATTGGTCAGCCCACAATGATGGAGCTCTATCAGCTATTGAGGAATTAGACAACAAGGGATTATTACTGGTTCTGCCTGGTACAGATTATGCAACACCAGAGTATTCAACAGACATCAGCACTATCAAGGAACAGTGCAAGCAGGTTATTGTTGAGTACTCATGGAAGATGATTTTTGCAAGTGATGATTCAGATTTTGAAGAGCAGTATGCAAAGATGAAAGAGACTGTAACAGGTCTGGGATATGATGATGTCCTTGCAGTTGACATGGCAAATAGCAGTGATAAAGCCAGTGCAATAAAGGATTTGTTAGGAAAATAAGAGGAACTATGATACCATATCATTTATTAAAAGAAATTCCCTATGGTGGGGACTATAATCCAGAACAGTGGCCAGAGGATGTCTGGGAAGAGGACATGAGACTATTTCATCTCGCTGGAATCAACACAGTGACGCTCAACGTCTTTTCCTGGGCAGCAATCCAGCCATCTGAGGAAGAATATGATTTTTCAAAACTGGATAAAATTATTGATTTATGTACTAAAAACAACTTAAACATCTGTCTTGCCACATCCACAGGAGCGCATCCTGCCTGGATGGCAAAGAGACATCCGGATATTTTGAGAGTTGATTTTGAAGGACGTAAGCACAAATTCGGGGGCAGGCACAATTCCTGCCCCAATAGTGTTACCTACAGGAAGTATGCGCCAAGGCTTGCCAGTGAGCTGGCAAAGCGCTACAAGGGGTATAAGAATATCTTTGCATGGCATGTTTCCAATGAGTTTGGTGGAGAGTGTTATTGCGACCAGTGCGAGGCTGCATTCAGGAAATGGCTTGAGAAAAAATATCAGACATTGGATAATCTTAACAAGGCATGGAATACATCCTTCTGGGGACACACCTTCTATGACTGGGATGAGATAGTGGTTCCTGATATGCGGAGTGAGCATTTCGCATATGATCATACCATGTTTCAGGGAATCACACTTGACTACAGGAGATTCCAGTCTGATTCCATGCTGGAGTGCTATGAGCTGGAATCTGATGCTATAAAGGAAGTATGTCCGGATGCCTATGTGACAACAAATCTTATGGGCTTTCATCAGTTTTTAGACTATTTTAAGTGGGCAAAAAAGATGGATTTTGTCTCATGGGACAACTATCCTTCAAATGAGGACAGCTATGCCAAGATTGCAATGTCACATGATTTGATGCGTGGTATTAAGGATGGAGAACCATTTGTCCTTATGGAACAGACCCCAAGTGTCACAAACTGGCAGCCATACAATGCCCTGAAACGTCCGGGAGTTATGAGACTATGGAGCTATCAGGCAATGGCTCATGGAGCAGATACCATCATGTTTTTCCAGATGAGGCGCTCAATCGGAGCCTGTGAAAAATATCACGGTGCAGTTATAGACCATGTGGGAAATGAGAATACACGGGTATTCAGAGAGGTCACAGCCCTTGGCAAAGAGCTTGGGCAGATACAGACCAGGGTAATGGGAAGTAAAACCAAATCAGATATTGCAATCTTAATGGATTGGGATAACTGGTGGGGGATTTTCTATTCCGCTGGACCGAGTGTGGAGCTTGATTATATCAGGGAGCTGAGACGCTACTATGAGGCTCTCAGAAACATGAATTATAATATTGATATTATATCAGGCGAGTCTGACTTCACTAAATACAAGCTGATAATTACACCAGTCTGGTATATGGTAAAGGGAAATGATGATGAGAAGATGCGTGCCTTTGTCAAAAACGGCGGAAGCTGGATTGCAACATTTTTCAGTGGCTATGTGCAGGAGAATGATTTGGTCACAGTAGGTGGATACCCAGGCAGGCTTCGTGATATTTTAGGAGTATGGGTAGAGGAAGAGGATGCTCTGCCAAGTGATGCTGCTAATGAATTCATATATCATGGCAAAAAATATCCTGCAAGGCTTCTCTGTGATCTGATGCATCTGGAAGGTGCTGCACAGGTTGATGAGAAGGGGTATTTAAAAGACTTCTATCAGGGCATGCCAGTTATCAGCTGCAACAATTATGGAGAGGGAAAAGCATATTATGTGGCTACAGCATCGGATGAGGACTTCTATGTGGATTTCCTGTCAGATATTTGCCATGAATGTGGAATAAGCCCTGAACTTGAGGCTCCTTACGGTATTGAGGTAACAAGCAGGGAGAATGATAGGGAGAAATTCTACTTTATAATGAACCACTCTGATAAGCCAGAAGAGATACAGTTCCCTTATGATGGATATGACATAATCACTGGTGATAAGTTTGATAATGGCAGACATGCCATAGAGCCAAAGGATGTTAAAATTATTGTGACTGAGAGTTTATAGAACAAAATAGTCTGATACAGAAAACCGCCTGTACTTCTTGATTATGAGGAGTGCAGGCGGTTTAATGCTTATGAGTTTGACTTGTTACGATATTCAGCCGGGCTTAAATTCATATGCTTTTTGAATTTTATGTGGAAATAGTCAACATTCTTGTAGCCCACATTAGTTGCGATTTCATAAACCTTCATATCAGTATTTTCCAGCAAATCAATAGCGTGCTGTATTCTGACCTTATCCAGATACGAGTTAAAGTTCTGTCCCATCTTCTGATAAAAGAGCTTGCCCAGATAAGAACTGTTGTAACCAAAAAGTGGAGCCAGAGTTTCAAGCTTTAATGGCTGGGAATAATTGTGGTCAATATATTCAACCAAATCATCAAACACATTGTCCCCGGACTGGCTGCCTATGGCACGTATAATCATTTCAAACTGTTCAGAAAAATACAGCAGGATTTCATACAGGTAAAATTTGTTTTCAATTAACTCTATAATAGCGGCATTTTGCGCAAAGGGAATGTCACTATTGCTGTATGTATGCATTATGGACTGTTTTATCTGCAAAAATATATCTGCAAGGAAGTACTTTATAGAAGCTACTGTATCGCCTGCGGTATATAATTCTTCCTTCAAATCAGATAAGACCTTGCCGATTTTACCATAGTGTCCTATCTTTATATAATCTATAAGCTGCTTTGAATAGTACTGGGCGGTATCGGTGCTTACCACAGAGCAATAGGAGTCATCTGCTGGCAGCATATCATAGGACAGGACATGCTGATTCTCGTCACAGAAGAAGCGGCGTTCCATTAGCTTACGGCAAATCTCATAGGTTCCATGTATCTGGGAAAGGGATGATACAGTGGGACCATATGTAAGGAAAACTGAGTCAAGAGGTGAGCCCTTCTGGGTACCCTCGGCATAATGCCTGAGACAGGAATTGAAGCGCTCTAAAGCAAAATTTCCTTTTAATATAATAACGTTATAGCTGTCAATTGAGATATTCTCAAAGGAATTGTTCCCCTGATTGGTTACACGCAGTAAATCTGCAAAATTGTAGAAGTTGTAATATGGTGTGTAATTTTCATATATGACCACCTGATAAATCGGAGAGGTAAGTCCAAGCTCCATATAATTTATGGAGGAATTGAAATCAGCCTCTGTAAGCAGGTCATATAAGATGCCAGCCTTTGCCTTTTTCAGATACTGGTTTCTGGAATTGGTCATGTGGTTTTCTGACTCTATTTTTTCACGGACAGAAAGCACTGCCTCGGTCAGCTCATCCTCGTCCAGAGGCTTGGTGAGATAGAAGGAGGCACCACAGTTTAAGGCTGTCTGGGCATATTTGAAATCAGAGTAACCTGACAGAATAATAAAGGCACCATTGTAGCCATTCTGACGGGCAGTTTCCATCAGCTCTGTACCATACATTCCGGGCATACGGATATCCAAAAGGACAAGCCCAGGCTGATAGCGCTTCATCATTTCCAGAGCATCAGTTCCGTTTCCTGCTTCACCACATATGCAAAATCCAAGCTTTGCCCAGTCGATAATGTATTTTAATCCCTCACGGACAAGCTGTTCATCATCTACTATAAGTACGTTGATTAATTCGTGTTCCATGGTTAAAAAGTCTCCTTTGGAAGTTTTAAGGTGACAATCGTGCCATCCTCCGGATTGCTGTCAATTGTCATATAGTAATCATCACCATAGTATAGGTGTATTCTCTGGGTAATATTATATAAGCCAATACTTCTGGTATCTTCAGGCTTGTGGGTAGAGATTTTCTCACGGAGCTTCTGCAGGGTCTCGTAATCCATGCCTATGCCATTATCAGAGATTGTGATAAACAAATCGTCTCCCTCTGCGCTAATCTGTATGCGGATAAGACCATGTCCGTCCACACGCTCCAGACCATGAATTATGCCATTCTCCACAATTGGCTGTAGCAGGAGAGGCAGTATCTTTATTTTATCAGTGTTTAGTGTCTCATCTATTACAATTTCAGAATTAACCCTGTCACCAAAACGCAGCTTCTGTATTGCCAGATAGGTCTTGATATATGCCAGCTCATTTGTCAGAGCAGTAAAGCTGGTGCCTGTATTTTCCAGCACATAGTGCATGGATTTGCCAAGAAGCTTAATGGATGTGGCTACATCCTGATTGTTGCTGGCAAGTGCCTGCATGCGGATAGTCTCCAGTGTATTGTACAGAAAATGAGGATTAATCTGGCTGGCAAGCATTTTAAACTCCATTTGCTGCTGCTGGTTGACAAGCTGTTGCTTTGACAGCTCGGTTTCGTAATATCTGGCATCTTTTTCGTGAATCAGGTCTACAGTTGACCTCAAATCATCAAAGGTTTCTGTAAGCTCATCATCTCCCTTAAATTGGTCGATGATGTTGTAATCCCCGATACTTGCTTGGTGCATGGCGCTGCGCAGGGTTCTGACCCTGTTACTGAAATATGTAGAGAACCACGCCATCAGAATTGTCGGTGCGGCAATGGAAATAATCAGTATCACGGCATAGATTGTAATCACATGGCGTATATACTGATATGCATCAGTATCACAGGTCTGGATGAAAAAGAGATTGTCTGTCTTATATGGTTGAAAGGTAACATAGTTGGTCAGTGTCTTTGAGCCATCTATATCCATCCAGCCTGTATGTCGGTAAAATTCACCAGTGAAATCATCAGGGAAAATCATATCCTCCTGAAGCAGACTAGGTGAAGAAGCATAGAAGATAGAAGAATCATCCATACATATGGCAATCTTGTAATCTGACTGTTCCAGACGATTTCTCAGATAATTATTGTCAAGTGACACTACCAGATAGGCAGAGTATTTGTCTGACACCACACCTATCCGTCTGATTAGGGATAATTCCTGATAGGACTTCTTGATAATATTGTATCGGGTAAGGGTTGTCCATAAACTCCAACTATTATCTGCCTTCTCATACCATTCTTCATTAGAAAAATCAGCCATGGACGATATGTAGTTCATATCTGGAATGTCAGGATTGTCCGTATATATATGGATTGAGGAGACCGCAGCCGTATTATTGCGGAAAGCTTGCAGAGTATTATCCAAATAAGTCAGGGTGGTCATTGCAGAATCGTCAAGAGTCTCGTAACCGAAGAGGTTCATATATGATTCTGAGTTAGTGATTGTTTCAGACGAGGTATAAATCGTGGTTGTAATATCAAACATAACCGAATTGACACGAATCGCATCCGCTGATAGCTGGAAACGATAGTGGGAATCCATCTGTCTATAGGTATATGCGATAGAAAATATGCCAAGGACAAGGATTGGTAAAATCCCTGCAAAAAAGAATATATAAAGAATCTGGTTCTTTATCTTGGAATGGAATTTTAATCTGGCAGACTTTTCCTTAAACATAATAAACCTTCCCTTTTGGATAAGATATTTCACAACCTATAATAATTATAGTAAATGAACTCCAAAAATTCCAGTATGAACAATGACTTTTTTTAGCTATACTTACAGCATCAAAAAGGCTGAAGTATAGCAGAAAGAGGGTATATTATGAAATTTTCAAATGGATGCTGGCTGCAAAAAGAGGGGTGTGCATGTCACACACCAGCAGAGGTTTATTTTTCAGAGATAAAAGGGGGAAAACTGGTTATTACAGCCCCTACAAATAGGATTAATCACAGAGGCGATACACTGGGAGGCGTTAATCTCACACTGGAGATTACAACTCCTATGCCAGAGGTAATCAGGGTTATAGCATATCACTATAAGGGAACAGTGAATGATGCACCGAAATTTGAGCTGTCACTTCCAAATCAGAGCAAAATTGATACATGGGAAAATGATGATGAGATAGTGGTACGCAGTGGAAGTGCTGAGCTTCATATAGAAAAAGCAAACTGGCGCATGACATACTATGGCAATGGACAGAAGAAAACATCAAGTGGCTGGCGTGACCTGGCATATATGAAAACCGACTGGAAGGGTGGAGCCTATGTAAAGAGCGATGATAAGGACGCATACATGCGCCAGCAGTTAACCCTGGGGGTAGGTGAGCTGGTATACGGCATGGGAGAGCGTTTTGCTGCACTCATAAGAAATGGTCAGTCCGTAGATATCTGGAATGAGGATGGTGGTACATCCACAGACCAGTCATACAAAAATATACCATTTTACCTGTCAAATAAGGACTATGGCGTGTTTGTAAATCATCCGGAAAAGGTATCTTTTGAGGTGGCAACAGAGGCTGTCACAAAGGTGGAATTCTCAGTGCCAGGAGAGAGACTTGATTATTTCTTTATAAATGGCAAGGACATGAAGGAGGTGCTGACACACTATACAGATTTGACGGGCAAGCCAGCACTGCCGCCAGCATGGACCTTTGGCTTGTGGCTGTCTACATCATTTACCACTAACTATGATGAGAAAACTGTCATGAGCTTTATAGATGGCATGCTTGACAGGGGAATACCTATGAAGGTATTTCATTTCGACTGTTTCTGGATGAAGGAGTTTAACTGGTCTGACTTTACATGGGACTCAAGAGTGTTTCCAGACCCAGAGGGAATGCTTTCAAGAATCAAGGCTAAGGGGCTTAAGGTGTGCGTATGGATTAACCCGTATATAGCGCAGAATTCTACCATGTTTGATGAGGGAATGGAAAAGGGATATTTCCTTAAGAGACCAAACGGAGATGTCTGGCAGTGGGATATGTGGCAGCCTGGGATGGCAATAGTGGATTTCACTAACCCAGAGGCATGCAGCTGGTATCAGGATAAGCTGGCAGCCTTGTTGGACATGGGGGTTGACTGTTTTAAGACGGATTTTGGCGAGAGAATACCAGTGGATTGTACCTATTATAATGGCATGAATCCTGAGAAAATGCACAACTACTATACATATTTATACAACAAGACAGTGTTTGACCTGCTGGAAGAGAAAAAGGGCAGGGGACAGGCTGTGCTCTTTGCCAGATCTGCAACAGTGGGAGGTCAGAAATTCCCTGTACACTGGGGCGGAGACTGTTGGTCAGATTATGAGTCCATGGAGGAGAGCTTAAGAGGTGGTCTGTCTCTTATGATGTCGGGCTTTGGCTTCTGGAGCCATGATATAGGAGGCTTTGAAAGTACATCAACTGCGGATGTATACAAGAGATGGTGTGCATTTGGACTGCTGTCATCCCACAGCAGGCTTCATGGAAGCACATCATACCGTGTGCCATGGGCATATGATGATGAGGCTGTGGATGTGGTGAGATTTTTTACAAGGCTAAAGGCAAGACTTATGCCATATATATGGAAAACTGCAATTCAGGCTCATAGGGATGGAATACCATCTATGCGTGCCATGGTGTTAGAGTTTGAGGATGATAAGAACGTGCGCTATCTGGATAAGCAGTACATGCTGGGTGACAGCTTACTTGTGGCTCCGATTTTTAATGATGAAAGCCTTGGAGAGTACTATCTGCCAGAGACTGATGGAAGCTGGACCAACTTCTTTACAGGAGAGCTTGAGGAAGCTGGCAAATGGTATAGCAGACCTTATGGATATGAGGATATACCACTTATGGTGCGCCCAAATTCCATAGTCGCATTTGGAGCCAGTGATGAAGACCCAGAGTATGATTATGCCAGGGGCGTGACATTCAGATTATATGAGATAAGCCAGGAAACATCTGACACAGTCTATGACATGGATGGCAGGGAAGCAGCAAAAATCACTGTAAAACCAGAGGGTGGAGCAATGAAAATCCACTGCACAGAGGGAATGGATATAAGGATTGAGATATACAACCGCTTCTTTACAGAGGTCAATGGTGCAGATGTGACAGTTGAAGAAAACAAAACAGTACTGACTAACTGCAGGGCAGAGATTAGCTGTAAATAAAAGTATATTAACAATGTCAAATTGAGGGAAAATGATGAAAGCAACTAATAATAAAAATCTGGTGGAGCGCCTGATAGCGGAGCTGACCCTGGATGAAAAAATTGCAATGATACATGGAGCAGGGCTGTTTCAGACAGGAGCGGTAGAGCGGTTAAATATACCATCACTTAAGATGTCAGATGGACCTATGGGAGTAAGGGCTGATTTTAAAAATGACAGCTGGGTGTCTGTAGGCACACCTATAGATGAGGTGTCCTACTGCCCGAGCAACAGTGCTATTGCAAATACATGGAACAGAAAGCTTGCAAAAAAGGCTGGTAAGGTGCTGGGAGAGGAAGCCAGAGCCAGAGGCAAGGATATTATTTTAGCACCGGGTATAAATATAAAAAGGACACCAGCCTGTGGCAGAAACTTTGAGTATTTCAGCGAGGATCCATATCTGACAGCGGAGCTTGCAGTACCGCTCATAAAAGGAATTGAGGAAAATGATGTAGCTGCCTGCGTCAAGCATTTTGCCTTAAACCAGCAGGAAGAGGAGCGGCTGTGGGTAAACGTGGAAATCGATGAGAGAACCCTGCGGGAGATATATCTGCCAGCCTTTAAGGCGGCGGTAAAAAGGGCAAAGGTCAGCTCGCTTATGGGAGCCTATAATCTTTTCCGGGGTGAGCATTGTTGTGAGAGCAAAGGTCTGCTACAGGATATTTTAAGGAATGAGTGGGGCTATGAGGGCGTAGTCATATCGGACTGGGGAGCAGTCCACCACACAAGGGAGGCGGCAGAAAGCCCACTTGATATTGAGATGTCAGTGACACCTGATTTTGATAATTACTGCCTTGCCAATCCGCTTAAGGATAAGCTGGCAGGTGGCGAGGTTTTTGAAAGCACCATAGATGAAAAGCTGCGACATATTATTAATCTCATGCTAAAGCTTAAGATGATTGACATACTGGATAAGGATGGGGAGCTGGAGGTCAAAGCCAATAAGGACAGAAAGAGCGGACACTACAATACTCCTGCCCACAGAAAGGCTCTGCTTGAAGCCGCCAGAGAGTCAATAGTGCTGCTAAAAAATAAGGACAACTGCCTGCCACTAAGCCCAGACTTTGGCAGAAAGATACTTATCATAGGTCAAAATGCCGTCATCCATCATGCTCTGGGTGGAGGAAGCGCTGAGATAAAGGCTTTGTATGAGATAACTCCACTACTGGGCATAGGCATGATTGCAGGAGGAAATACAACTGTAGATTATCTGCCAGGCTATTATATACCTGAAAAAGATGAGAAAAATGACCACAACTGGCAGGAGGACAGCCTAAGTTCTGATGATGACAGCAGGACTGATGGAGGCAGGAAAGCAGAGGAAGACAGCTTATACAGCGATATACAAAGCAGCTACAGGGAAGAGGCTCTGGCAAAAATAAAGGACTATGATGATGTAATCTTTGTGGGAGGTCTAACCCATGACCAGGACACAGAGGGCAGGGACAGAAGCACGCTTGAACTGCCATATGGTCAGTCTGGGCTTATCGAAAGCCTACTTGATGTCAGACCTGACATGGTGCTTGTGATGATGGCTGGAAGCCCTGTGGCTATGGGCAGCTGGAAGGATAAGGCTAAGGCAATAGTCTATATGAGCTACAGCGGAATGGAAGGAGGCAGGGCGCTTGCGGAGGTACTGTTTGGCAAAGTCAATCCATCAGGCAAGCTGGCAGAATCCTTTCCATACAGAATGGAGGATACAGGCATTACTTCCAGAGAACAGTACCCGGGCAGACCTCTTAACAGTGGAGAGAATATACACGCAAACCTGACAGAGACCTATGCAGAGGGTGTGTTTGTGGGCTACAGACATTATGAAAAACACAATGTCCCAGTGCAGTTCTGCTTTGGTCATGGCTTGTCATACACTGAATTTTCCTACAGGGATATATCTGTGGAGTACCCAGAGGACAAAAGTAAGGGTAAATATATAGTAAGGCTGAGTGTAAAAAATACTGGAAAAACAGCAGGCAGTGAGATAGTGCAGCTATATATAGGAGAGACAGCTGTAAGCATTGTAAATCCAATCAAGGAGCTGAAAGCCTTTGAAAAGCTTAAGTTAGAGCCAGGTGAGAGTAAGGAGCTGGAATTTAAGCTGGGAAAGGACGCCTTTGCACATTATGATACAAGGCACAGGGCTTTTGTCACAGCTAAGGGCAGCTATACTATTTATATAGGAAGCTCAAGCCAGGACATCCGCCAGACGATTGATATGGAAATTTAGCCGAAAATATAGTATTCTATAGCTATGGATATCAACTTAAATACTATAAGAATACTGGAAATACAACAAAATAAACTGAAAACCAACGAAGCCGGACAATATTATATGAAAATGCCGAAAAAGGTAGAATACACGGCTTTTTTGAAGCCCTCTCTTGATGTGCTGGAATTCAGGCGGATAGCGGCGCAATTTGAGAAGAGTATGGGAAAGCCGCTTATTATAAATAAGGGGGGAGTAGATTATACTGATGCTTTTATCAATGTAGTGCTGGACAAGGACACACCCATAAGGCTGTATGAGGAAGGCTTTTTTGTGCTTGATGGTAACAAAGCCAAGCGGTATGTAGAGTACAAGAGGTCTGGAAACGCTGCAAAAAATGGCAGGCATCTCTTTATCCGCAGTAAGAATCTGCATGAAATGATGATGGAATGGACATGGATGGGCAGACCTCCAGCCCATGACAAAATCAATATGTCGTATGTTGAGAGAAAAGCCTATGAAGCCCTTGTAAACAGTGCTATAAAGGATGCGGTGGTAATTAACCCTGATGGAATCTTAGTGCTTGATGACATAGATAGCCACTTCAAATCCACTGCCGCCATGGTTGGGGTAAATGATAAGAATGAAGCCACAATCACAAGACAGTTCATGGAATGTAAGAATATGGTCACAGACGGAGAGTGCCTTCTGGATGATTCCATATTTGGAGACAGGGATTCGGGTATGATGCTGCTCAGAAACTTTTTCTTTAAGTCATGTGCCTTCCGTACTGATATTCAGGGCTTTTACAGAGAAGTATTTAAGGAAGACTATGACACTGCCACTATAGAGGACAGATGGGGATATCCGGTGCCAGTGAAAGACATAAGGATGATTGTGACAAACAGTTCCTTTAAGCTGTTTAAGTTTAATGATTATATCACAAAGGAACAGCCCTATTGGGATTTCATGGAAAAAACCGACAGCGAACTGACAGAGCAGGATGATTTTTTCCAACAGAGTGGTTTTATTGCATATCAGGAATGGACAGAACATGTCAGGAAAAATGGCTGCGTATTTGGTGTAGTAAAGTTTGAGGAAGAGCATAAGGATGACAGGCACTTTACATATCAGATGATAAATTCCATGGATTTGTCAGAGGAGGATGTGAATAAGCTTTTAGATGATGACATAAAAACTTATATAAAGCTTAAGACTGACGATGCAGAATATGAGAAGCGTGTAAAGGGCAGGGGAGAGACAGATGATTTCCTTGCAGGGATGGTAGAGAAAAACCCTGATTTCAGGCAGACCAGAGTGTATAAGGATAAGAAGTATAAATACCTGATGGCCTATCTGCAAAAGCTGTATGAGGGCAAGATTTCTGTAGATGCCAACTACAGAACCCTTTGCAGTATGCCATGGGAGCTTTTATCATATTCTGTACATCAGGATATATCAAAGATTAAGCCAGTCCTCAAAAAAGGCGAGGTGTGCATACTTGACATGCCAGAGGGGGAGGAGGTCGTACTCTGCCGTAACCCTCATACCTGCGCCAGCAACGTGGTCTATGCCAGAAATGTCATACCAGAGGAGATAAAGAAGTGGTTCAGGTTTGAGCGAAAAGCCCATACCTGTAACATAGTGGTGTTGTCTCCATGGGAATGGGACGTGATGGCGGCACTAAACGGAGCAGATTTTGATTCTGACGAAGCCCTGTGTATCAGAGAGCCTGTGGTGGTCAACTGTGCGAAGCGGATGCTCCAGGATGACATGATAGCATCAGTACCCCATGAGAAAACAGAGGATTTTACCAATGAAGGTAAAATCACAAAGGGCATAAATGATTATGAAAACCAGCGTGACACCGATATGCTGCTGTACAACAATAATATAGGTAAAATCAGCAATTATGTACAGGCACTAAACAGCTACTTCTGGCATATCAGGCGGCATGAGTCAGAACGCAGGTTCATAGGCAGCTGCGATACCCTCTATGATGACATACAGATTATGTCGGTGCTTATAGGTCTGGAGATAGACAAGGCAAAGCATGCCTACACTGTCAATGCCTACCAGCTGGCAAAAAAGCTTCTGGCAAAGCATATAGACTATAGGGAGCAAAAGCCCCTGTTTATGCGGTTTATAGATGAAAACGACAGGGCAAAGGCAAGGAAGCTCGCCAGTCTGAACAAATGGCTGGACTGCCCTATGGATTATGTGGCAAAGAGAATCTACCATATTAATGAGACAGAGCCAGAGCTTGTTAACCTGCCACAGACACCGACCATTCCTATGGCAGAGCTTTTTGACATGGATGATTACAAGGGCTGTGATGCCAACAAGGTCAATACTGTACTGGGCAAGATGGAGGAGTGCATATCCAAAATCAAGCGCATAAATATTAATAAGGGAAATATTGACTGGGAAGATAATGAGAGACTCAGGAGGCAGACCTTAGATGAGGCATATGCCCTGATGAGGAAAAACAAGGTCAAGGTCAAAGACTTAAAGAGAATCCTGTACATCATTCTGACCTATGACGTGACAGACAGGATAAAGATAAAACAGAATAAAGAAGGATTTTTGAAGGCACTTGCAGTAAACAATGCGGAGGCTATAGAGCTTGTCAGAGAGCAGAAAGACTATCCAAAGAAGCAGGTAAACTACAAGAAGTGCAAGGGCTTATTTGAGAGCTATCTGAATACAAAGCCCAAGAGCGATGAGGAGATAAAGGATTTTGGAAAGACTATAAAGAAGGAAAAGAACATAGCCAATATCGAGTATATCCTAAGTGAGCTTGACAAGCCGAGAGAGTACCCTGCCACTAAGTATGAGGTGCTGACTTCACTCACCATGCTGCACAAGGTATGGCCTGATTTGTTTGAGGAATGTATGGTCAAAAAAAGCTAAAATGCAAAAATCTGAATTTTTGAAAAGGTGGAAACCCAGTGTTTCCGCCTTTTTTGTGTTTTGGGGTCTTCCGCTCATATGAGATAGAAAACAATTACACGAAAGTGAGGTATTTATATGAGTTCATTAAATTTTACAGAGGCACCAAGAATTATTAAAGAGACAAATCAGGGTTTCAGCACATATCGCATCGAGGATGAGATGCTTTCTCACAGAGAGATTCAGTGTGTGGGAGAGATAAACTCAGATTCTGTGTATTCTCTTATCATGCAGCTACAGTATCTGCAGAGAGAGGATCCAAATGCTGAGATTACCATGTACATTAACAGCCCAGGCGGAGAAGTGACCAGCGGTCTGGCTCTATATGATGTCATGCAGGCTATATCAGCACCTATCCGCACAGTATGTGTGGGAATGGCAGCCAGTATGGCTTCTATATTATTCAGCGCAGGCTATAAGAGAGAAATTCTGCCACATGCGGCAGTCATGATTCATGACCCGCTGATTTCAGGCGGTGTAGGCGGCAGCGCCTTAAGGGTGCAGTCAATCAGCAATGACCTGATGAGAACCAGGACTCTGATTGCAGAGATTCTGGCAAAGAACACTGGTCACACTGTTGAGGAAATATATGAGAAAACTGCAAACGATACATATTTCTATGGTCAGGATGCCGTAGAGTATGGTCTGGCAGACAGCGTAATAACAAGGATGTAGAAAGAGAGGTACCTATTATGGAATCAAGAAGATATTTAACAAACGGCTATACAATTTCAAACGACACATGGAAGACAAGACTCAATAACAACGACCTGATATGCGGGGCAACAGGCTGTGGAAAGACCAGAGGCTATGTTATCCCAAATATCAAGATGGCTGACCATAGCATGATTATCTGTGATACCAAGGGTGTGCTGTATGGAGAATACAAGGAGGAGCTGAGACAAAAAGGCTTTAAGGTATTCAATATTGATTTTACATCTGAGACCAGCCAGTGTGGCTACAATCCATTCAGATATATCAGAAGAAATTCCCAGACAGGCATGTACAGAGAGGATGATATACAGAAGCTTGCGGAGGCTATCTGCCCTATAGAGAGCAGTAACGACAAGTTCTGGGAGCAGTCAGCAAAAATGTTTTTAGCTGCCCTTATTGCTTTCACCCTGGAAGCCTATCCAGTGGAATACCATAACTTTGAGACTGTCAGAAAGCTCTCTGTAATGCTCGGCAAGGCATATGAAGGTGCTGGCGCTGATAACGATAAGCAGCAGAGAAAGTGGGTGCAGGAAAAGTATGTAGATAAGTTCAATTACTCAAAGCCTGTGGAAGTAGATGAGGATGGCAATGAGGTATACATTATGAAAAAGAGTGAGATTGTGTCAGCAGTCCACCAGCAGCCGATTGTGCCATATTCATTTGAGACTATGCTCAGCGAGCATGAGGAGAAATATCCAAAGTCAATCGCAGCCAAAATTTACAACACATTCAAGTGCTGCGCTAACGCTGACAAGATGTACGCATCAATTATGGGAATTGTGGCAGAAAAGCTCAACTTCCTTGTGAGCAATGAGCAGATAGCCCTCTACAATAATAGAAGGCAGATACAGTTTGAGACTCTGGGCAAAAATAAGATTGCCCTGTTTCTGACAGTGAGTGATGTGGACAGGAGCAAGGACAAGCTGGTCAATATCCTCTATACCCAGGCACTGGATACACTGGTGCGCAGTGCAGATAAAGATTTCAGTGATCACAGATTAGAGGTGCCAGTGAGGTTCATATTGGATGACTTTGCAGCAGGTGCCATCATTCCTGAGTTTGACAATATAATATCTGTCATCCGCTCAAGAGAAATCTATGTGAGCATCATAATCCAGAGCGTATCCCAGCTCTATGACAAGTATGGAGAGTACAAGTCAGCAACCATATTGAATAACTGTGACCATATGATATATCTGGGAGGCCAGGATGTGGCAACAGCCCAGTATATCTCAGCCAGAGCCAATAAGACTCTGTCATCAATAATCGAGCAGCCGCTCACAGCTACATATCTGCTGGAGAGAGGCTCTAAAGCATTACTTTTATATGAAACAGACACACTTAACGAAACAATGACAATGGAGAAAGGTGGTATGTGTTATGAATAACAGAATAAATGAAGCAATTAAGCAGGCACCAGCAGATGTGAGGAACTGCCTGAGAGAGACCGTGAAGCTGGTAGAGGACGAATACGAGAGCGGTGGCAAATTCACCAGCATAGATGATTTCATTGACAGAATGTTTGAAAGACATATGGATTTACACGCATTTACAATTTTCGGCAAGTATATCCCTATGAGATTCTCTGGAAATGGAGATGCCAGTATGCTAAGAGCAGTTCTGGCACTCAGGGGCTTTGACCCGGATTACTCTGTGGCACCTGATATAGAGGTGTATGAAGCTCTTAATGATTATAATGACGATGAAGAATTTCCATTTAACTAGGAGGTGTGAATATGGATAATTTTATGTATAAGGTACAGG